>JAEULF010000466.1 GCA_016793965.1 Alphaproteobacteria bacterium
CGTCCACCATCACAGGATCTCCTTCAGAGCAGCGGCCAACCGGTCCATCTCGTCCGTCGTATTGGTCTCGGTCGCCGCGAGCACGAGCAGGTTGCGGCACGCCGCGTCCTCGGGGAACAGGCGGCCGCCGGGCACGCCGCCCAGGATGCCGCGCTTGGCGAGCCCCTCGACGACCGGGCCGGCGTCCTTCGGCAGCGCCACCGTGATCTCGTTGAAGAACGTGTCGGTCAGCAGCTTGACGCCTTTCACCGCCTGCAGCCGCTCGGCGAGCTGCACGGCGGCGGCATGGTTGAGCGCGGCGAGCCGGGTGAACCCCGCTTCGCCCAGCAGGCTCAGGTGGATGGTGAAGGCGAGCGCGCAGAGGCCGGAGTTGGTGCAGATGTTGGACGTCGCCTTCTCGCGCCTGATGTGCTGCTCGCGCGTCGAGAGCGTGAGCACCCAGCCGCGCCGCCCGTCGGCGTCGACCGTCTCGCCGGAGAGGCGGCCGGGCATCTGGCGCACATGCGCCTCGCGGCAGGCGAAGAGACCGACATAGGGCCCGCCGAAGCTGAGCGGGTTGCCGATCGACTGGCCCTCCGCCGCGACGATGTCGGCGCCCATGTCGCCGGGTGCGGCGACCGCGCCGAGCGAGACCGCCTCCGTCACCACGGCGACGAGCAGCGCGCCCTTGGCATGCGCCGCCCGGGCGATCGGCTCGAGGTCGCGCAGCCGGCCGAAGACGTCCGGGCTCTGCACGACGACGCAGGAGGTCTCCGCGTCGATGCGCGCGGCGATGTCCTCGACGCCCATGGGGTCGGGGCCGAGCGCCTCGACCTTGGTGCCGAGAAAGCGCGCGTTGGTGCGCACGACGTCGCGGTAGTGCGGGTGGAGCCCGCCGGACAGCACGCATTTCGTCCGGCGCGCGATGCGGTTGGCCATCGCCACCGCCTCGCCGGTCGCCGTGGCACCGTCGTAGAGCGACGCGTTGGCGACCTCCATGCCCGTCAGCATGGCGACCTGGGTCTGGAACTCGAACAGGTATTGCAGCGTCCCCTGCGCGATCTCCGGCTGGTAGGGCGTGTAGGAGGTCAGGAACTCGCCGCGCTGGATCAGCGCGTCGACCGCCGCCGGGACATGGTGGCGATAGGCGCCGGCACCGAGGAAGCAGGGCGCGGCCGACGGGCTGACGTTGCGCTCGGCGTAGGACCGGAAGATCCGCTCGACCTCGATCTCGCCCTTATGCGCCGGCAGGTCGAAGGGCGCATCGCGCCGCGCCTCGGCCGGCACGTCGCGGAACAGGGCGTCGACCGAGGGCGCGCCGATGGCGGCGAGCATGGCGCGACGGTCGGTCTCGGTCAGCGGCAGGAAGCGCATGCGGCGGGACTCCCCTTCACAGGCCGGCGACGAAGGCGTCGTAGGCCGCCTGGTCCATCAGCTTGTCGAGCTCGGCTTTGGCGGAGAGCTTGACCTTGAAGAACCAGCCATCGCCCATCGGCGCGGCATTGACCTTGCCCGGCTCGTCCTTGAGCGCCGCGTTGACCGCGGTCACCTGGCCGGAGGCCGGCGCGTAGATCTCGCTGGCCGCCTTGACCGATTCGACCACCGCGGCGTCCTTGCCCTGCTCGAGCTTGCGCCCGACGTCAGGCAGATCGACGAACACGACGTCGCCGAGCTGGCCCTGGGCGTAGTCGGTGATGCCGACCGTGCCCACGTCGCCCTCGACGCTGATCCACTCGTGGTCCTTGGTGAACTTCAGCATGTGCGGTCCTCGCCTCTCTGGATGTCCGACCGCGCGCGCTCAGGCGCGGTGGTAGTTCGGTTTCACGAAGGGCAGCGGCGCCACGGTCATCGCGACGGGCTTGCCGCGCACGGTGGCGGCGAGCGCGGTGCCGGGCTTGGCATGCGCGGCGTCGACGTAGCCCATGGCGACGGGACCGCCGAGGGTCGGGCCGAAGCCGCCGCTCGTCACCTTGCCGATCGCCTTGCCCTTCTTGTCGGCGATCTCGGCCCCCTCGCGCACGGGCTGCTTGCCGTCGGGCTTCATCCCGACGCGCAGTCGCGCAGGCGGCGCGGCGAGCTCGCCGAGGATCTTCTCGGCGCCGGGGAAGCCGCCGGCGCGGGCGCCGCCCGGCCGGCGCGCCTTTCCGATCGCCCAGGCCAGGCCGGCGGCGACGGGCGTGGTCGTCCGGTCGATGTCATGGCCATAGAGGCAGAGCCCAGCCTCGAGCCGGAGGGAGTCGCGGGCTCCCAGCCCGATCGGCAGCACCTCCGGCTGCTCCAGCAGGGCGCGCGCGACGCGGTCTGCGTTCGCCGTCGCGACGGAGATCTCGAAGCCGTCCTCGCCCGTGTAGCCGGAGCGGGTGACGATGGCGGCCACGCCGGCGACGGGGATCATGGCGCCGGAGAGGAAGCCCAGCCGTTCGATCCCCGGCGCGAGGCGGCCGAGCGCGCTCGCCGCCGCCGGGCCCTGCAGCGCCAGCAGCGCGCGGTCGTGCAGCGTTTCCAGCCGCGCCCGCCCGGCCAGGTGCGACGCGACGTGCACGAAGTCCTGGTCCTTGCAGGCGGCGTTGACGACGAGGAACAAGCGCTGGCGCCCGCCGTCCGGCAGGTTCGTCACCATCAGGTCGTCGAGGATGCCGCCGTCGTCCTGCGTGAACAGCGTATAGCGCATCTTGCCCGGCGCCAGGCCGACGAGGTCGCCCGGGACGAGCCGCTCGAGCGCCGCCGCGCTCGGCTCTGCCGCCGGCCACAAGAAGGCCTGGCCCATATGGCTGACGTCGAACAGGCCAGCCTTGGCGCGCGTGTGCAGATGCTCGGCAATGATGCCCTGGGGATACTGCACCGGCATGGCGTAGCCGGCGAAGGGCACGAGGCGCGCGTTGCGCTCCTGGTGCAGCGCCAGCAGCGGCGTTGTCTTCAGGCCCGTGGAGCTCAGGTTGGGGTCGAGCGGATCGGCCATGGGGCTGGCACTCGGACCGGGCATGGGGGCGGCCGCCGCGCAGCCCGTCCTCGGCCGCGCCGACCACGCCCCCTCTGGCCCGAACCTGAGAGCTTCTCCGCGCGCCGTCCCTCGCCGGTCCGCCGCGCAGCATACCCCTTCGGTGAGGCGCGGCCGCTGTTCACGCGGCGGCGCCTGCTTTCCAGAGTGCCGAACCCCCCGCCGGTCCTTCTGCCTGAGAGTTTCCGGGG
>JAEULF010000254.1 GCA_016793965.1 Alphaproteobacteria bacterium
GGCTGCGGGCCCAGGTCGATGAGGCGCGCCGGCGCGTGGCGGCGTTGGAGGCGCAGGCAGGCGGGCCGGCCGCGCCAGGAGCGAGCGCTGGCCGCCGACCCCAGATGCCGCTCGAGGGCAGCATCGCAAGCCGGGCGCCGCGCACGCTCGGCGCGGTCGATGCCGCGAGCGTCGAGCCGTCGCTGACCGACGACATTCCCGCCGCCGAGCCCCGATTGCGCCGCCGCGGGCGCGCCGCCGGCGCGGACGACGGCGGCCCATGGGGCGTGCAGCTCGGCGCCTTCGCCAATGCCGGCAACGGCCAGCGCTACGCTGCCGCGCTGCGCGCGCGCGGCGTTGCGGCGGAGGCCGTCAGCGGCGCGGGGCTCGGCCGCCCCGACATGACGGTGGTCGTGGCCGGTCGCTACGCCGTCCGCGGCGGCGCCGATGCCGCGGCGGCGACCCTGCGCCGCCAGCTCGGCACGCCCGTGCTGGTGGTCCGCCGGTAACCCTGCGCACGGGCGCGGCGCTGTGCGGGCGCAGCCGTCCAGGCCGGCTTCAACGCCTTGGTAACGACTGCTCAACCCTGGCTTAAGCACCTTCCTTTACCATGCAGGGTGGATCGCCAGCGCTCGTGACGCGCGCGGTCCGCGATACGATGCTGCGGCGCGAGGGACGGTGATGGGCATGCGGAAAGACACGAGCACGGGACGCCGGGACGCCTTTCGGCGCGGCATGGCCGGCGCGGCCCTGGCCGTCGCGATCGCGGCCTACGCAGCCGCTCCGGCCGTCGCCGCCGTCAAGGGCGAGGCCGGCGCGGACTTCGGGCGCCTGACCTTCGAGTTCACGCGCGCCAGCACCTACAATGCCCGGATCGAGGGCGAGCGCCTCATCATCGACTTCGGGCAGCCGATCACCGGCACGCTCACCGCGGCGCTCGACGCGGTCGCGCAGTTCGCCAACGATGCCAAGATCGAGAACGGCGGGCGCCGGGTCGTCATCGCTCTGAACGGCGCCTACAGCCTGAAGGCGAGCAAGCGCGGCAACAACGTCGCCATCGACATCCTGGAGAGCGCCGCGGCCGGCCAGGCCCAAGTGTCGGACGCCACGCGCGCCGCCGGCCCGGCGCCGGCTGCCGAGGCGAAGCCAGCCGCCGACGCGAAGCCAGCCGCCGACGCGCCGGCGCTGCCGGCGGCTGGCGAGGCGAAGCCGGCTGACGCCGCATCCGACGCGCCCGAGGCACCGGCCAAGCCGGCACGCGGCGCGGCGCGAAAAGGCGCTGCCCCGAAGCCGGCAGGCGGCGCGGCGCAGCCGGCGGCGGCGCGCGGCGGCGCCACCGTGCCGGTGCGCGTCGGCGAGCATCCCGGCTTCTCCCGCGTCGTCTTCGACTGGCCGCGCCAGGTCGGCTACCAGCTGCGCGAGGAGCGCGGCGCCACGGTCATCGATTTCGCCTCCGCCGGCCGCATCGACGAGAGCGCCGTGGCCCGCGCCAAGCCGCGCAACCTGGCGCGCGTCAGCCAGAGCGCGGGCCGTGCCGGACTTTCCGTGGCGCTGACGCCGGCCGCTGGCGGCGGCGTGCGCGTCTACCGCTCCGGCAACAAGGTGGTCGCAGACATCGGCGCCGGCCAAGCGTCGCCAGGGGTGCAGCAGGCGGCGGCGCCCGGCCGCGGCCGTCGCGGCAGCGTGCCGCGCCAGGGGCTGCTTCCGAGCGACCGTGCGCAGCCGGGGGAGGGCGCCCGGGCCCTGATGGGCGCCGACACCGCTCCTGTCCCGGCCTCGCCGCCCCCGATGCCGACCATGCTCGCTGCGCCGCCGCCGCCGCCCGCCCAGCCCCAGCAGGCGCAGGGCCCGGGCATCGGCGAGCGCGTGCAGAACACCTTCGCTCATCCCACCCGCGGCCAGGGGACGACCGGCCTCTACGTGACCGGCAGGGCCGCGATATCCTTCGCCCAGCTGCGCGACGTGCGCGGCAATGCGGGGCAATCGGTGACGAAGTCGAGCGCCGACGACACGCTGATGAGCGGACAGGTCGCCGCCGGCTTCAATTGGGGCCGCTTCGGCGTGCCGGTGCGCACGGAGCTCGAGTACGGCTACCGCGAGGCGCTGGAGTACGACGCCAATCCGGCGATGAAGGCGCCGGCGGGACCGACGCGCCTGAAGAGCAGCATCTCGTCGCACACCTTCATGACCAACGTCACCCTGGACATGGACGGGCCGCTGCGCGTGCACGACCAAGTCATGCCCTATGTGACGGCCGGCATCGGCGTGTCGATGAACCAGGTCGATGCGAGCCTCGAGGACACCACCGCCGGGACGCGGCTCGGCTTCTCCGAGCCCAGCCGCACCGAGCTTGCATGGTCGATCGGCGGCGGCGTGACCTACTGGCTCGACGAGACGCTCGCGCTCGACACGCGCTATCGCTACATGAGCCTGGGCCGCGCCAACTACGGGCCGAGCACGACGTCGGCGGCCGTGCCGGCGACGCAGAGCTTCCGCGGCGATCTCAGCACGCACGAGATCGGCATCGGCCTGCGCTACAACTTCTGACGTGCCGCTTCTGCGCGCCGTCCGGTCTCGCCCGCTGGGCGAGGGCGCTGCTGCCGCGCGCCGTTGCGGCCGGCCGCCCGGCCGCCAGCGCGCTGGCCGGGCAGGCGCGCCGCTGCTATAGGAAATCCGCCGCGCGCGACCGACCATCGCGGCCCGCGCGGCGGGAGGACTTGGCGCAGCATCGCGCCGCCCCGGTGCAAGGCCTCGTGCAAGGAAAGACCCATGGCGACTGATCTCAGCCCCGCGCCCGCCCGCCGTCGCGGCGCTTGCACCGCTGCGGCCGTGGCCGCGGCGGTCCTGGCCGCCGGCATCGCATCCGTCGCCGCGGCGCAGACTGCTGCGCCGACCGGCAGCGCGGCGCCGGCTGCCCCGGCGGCGTCCGCTCAGCAACCCGCCCCATCGCCGGCCCAAGCCCCTGCCCAAGCACCGGCCCAGTCGCCTGCTGCCGCCGCGCCTCCGACCGCCGGAGGGGCGCCTGGAGCCAGCCCGGCTCCCGCGTCCGGCGACGCGCCGGCGGCGCCGACGGCAAGCCCGGCGCTCACGCCCGAGCAGCAGCAGGCGGCCGATTGCCGCTTCCTCGAGGGCTCGTTCTCGCGCCTCAACGCCCAGCTCAACGAGCGCGCCGTCAATCCGGGCCCGCAGGACCTGCAGCTGATCAACGTCATGGCCGACCTGCAGCGCAACCTGATCCTCATCCACCAGTCCAGGCAATGCGACGCCGGACGCCTCGTGCAGATCATCCGCGAGGAGGTGCCGCCGCCGCGCCCGACAGCGTCCGCCGCGCCGCCGCAGCGTCCTGTCGCCGCCGCGCCCGAAGCGGCAGCGACCGCCGGGCCGGGCACGATGACGGCGGCCGCGGCGCCGCGCCCGCAGGCGCCGCCCGCGCAGAAATCCGCGGCCCCGGCCAGCAAGGGCGGCGGCGAGGCGATCGAGCCGGTCAGCGAGCGCTTCCTCGCCAAGGGCAACGTCAACGTGCGCGCCCGACCGGCCCCGACTGCCGAGCGCCTCGGCGCGTTCAAGGCCGGCGGCCCGGTCCCGGTCGTCGGTCGGATCAAGGGCACCAAGTGGTACAAGGTGGACATCGGCGGCGGGAACGCCGGCTACGTCTACGGCGACGGCCTGATCTCCCAGAGCGCGCAGGCTTCGGCCCAGGGAGCGCAGGCCGCCAAGGCAGCCCAAGGGGCGTCGCCCGAGGCCGTCGTGGCCGAGATCAAGAAGCGCGCGGATGCCGGCGACCCGGACGCGCAGTTCCGCATGGGCAACTACTTCGTCGAGCGCGACATGTTCGAGGCGGTCGGCTGGTGGCAGTCCGCCGCCGAGAAGGGTCACTCGGCTGCGCAGTACAATCTCGGCGTCGCGTACCTGCGCGGCGGCTCCGTCCCCATGGATCGCGGCAAGGCGATCGAGTGGTTCCGCAAGGCGGCGGCGCAGGGCCACCAGAACGCCAAGAAAGCGCTGTCCGACCTCGGCGCGAGCTGAGGCCGGCGGCGCGGCCACGGCCATGAACCTGTATTTCGCGCCGCACACCTGCGCGCTCGCCACGCATATCGCGCTGGAGGAGGCCGGCGCGACTTACAGCCTGACCCGGCTGAACTTCGCCGCCAACGACCAGCGCAAGCCGGAGTACCTGGCAGTCAACCCGAAGGGCCGCGTGCCGGCGCTGGCGACGGCGCGCGGCGTGCTCACCGAGACGCCGGCGATGCTGGCCTATGTCGCGCAAAGCTTCCCGGCCGCGAGGCTGGCTCCGCTGGACGACCCTTTCGCCTTCGCCCGCGTGCAGGCGTTCAACAGCTATCTCTGCTCGACCGTGCATGTCGCGCATGCCCACCGCATGCGCGGCTACCGCTGGGTCGACGCCGGCGACGCCGCCGCCATCGCTGCGATGCAGCGCAAGGTGCCCCAGAGCGTGCGCGAGGCCTTCGATCTGGTCGAGCGCGATCTCGCGCCCGGCGGCTGGGTCATGGGCGGGACGTACACGATCTGCGACCCCTACCTTTTCACTTTGGCGCAGTGGCTGGAGGCCGACGGCGTCGACCCGGCGGCGCTGCCCAAGATCGCGGACCACCGGGCGCGCATGGCCGAGCGCCCCGCCGTCAAGCGCGCCATCGCTGCCGAGCTGGCGCCCGCCTGATCGCCTGCGGTCCGAACTTCCCCTTGCCCCGCTAGTCTCCCGCTATAGGATCGCTCAAGAGCGGCCGCGCTCGCGCGGCGCGACAACGATCCGCAACGGGAGGAAATCATGATGCTCGCACGTGCGCTCGGCTTGGCCGCTGGCCTCGCCCTCGCCGCCTCGGCCCTGCCGGCCCAGGCGCAGACGCCTGGCGCCAACTGGCCGAAGGCGCTGACCCTCGGCACCGCCTCGGTCGGCGGCACCTATTTCGTCTATGGCCAGGCCTGGGCATCGATGGTCGGCGCCAAGATCGGCGTGCCGATCTCGACGCAGCAGACCCAGGGCCCGAACCAGAACCTCATCCTGGTCAACGACAAGCAGATCGAGCTCGGCATGGTGACCATGGGCGTCGCCTTGCAGGGCTGGGAAGGCAAGGGCGACTGGACGCAGGGCAAGGCGCGCAAGGATTTCCGCGCGCTCTTCCCGATGTACGACACGCCGTTCCACCATGTCGCGCTGCAGAAATCCGGCATCAAATCGGTCGCCGACTTGAAGGGCAAGACGATCGGCGTCGGCCCGCGCGCGGGAACCTGCGGCACCTATTTCCCGCTGATCTTCAAGGCGCTCGACATCGACGTGAAGATCGTCAACGGCCAGGCCTCCGACATGGGCACGCAGCTCGCGGACGGCTTGATCACGGCCTTCCCGTTCTGCGCCGGCCTGCCGATCGCGGCCTTCAGCGAGCTCGACAAGACGCAGAAGGTGACGTTCTTCGGCTACACCGACGCCGAGCTGGCCAAGATCCAGAAGGCGATGCCGGAGTTCTCGCTCACCTCGGTGCCGAAGGGCACCTATTCGCAGCAAACCCAGGACGACAAGACCGTCGGCATCTTCAACTTCGCGATCATCCACAAGGACCTGCCGGACACGCTCGCCTACGCGATCGTCAAGGCGGTGCACGAGAACCACGCCGACATGGTGAAGGGCCACGCGGCGGCGAAGGAGACGCTGCCGCAGAACGTCAAGATGAACACCTTCCTGCCGTTCCACCCCGGCGCGGCGAAGTACTACAAGGAGAAGGGCATCGCGATCCCCGCCAAGCTCGGCGGCTGATCGCGCGTCCCGCTCCGACCCGCCCCGTCGCCGCGCGACGGGGAGGGTCAGCGCACGCTGGCCCCGCCAGGGAACCTGCGCAGATTTGCCTCTCACTTGACGCAGCGCGCTTGCTACAGTCCTGCCAACGCGGTCGCCCGATCCAACGAAGCGGCCCGGGGACGGGGAGCGTGGCATGACGAAGGTCGAGGCCGAGACCGCGGCGGACTTGCCGGTCTCTGACGAGGAGTTCGCGTCGGCGAAGCGGGCACTCGGCGGCTGGCAGAAGCACCTCTTCTACTGGCTCGCCGT
>JAEULF010000134.1 GCA_016793965.1 Alphaproteobacteria bacterium
CTCGACGCCGTAGTCGTCCGTCGCCTCCGCGTCGATCCGCAGGGCGCCGCGCGCCGCCGGCGCCGGATTGCGGACGAAGGTCGCGACGGGCGGGACGTCGGCGACGACTTGCAGCGGCCAGCTGCCGAGAACGCGGCTGCCTTGGCGCACTTCGAGCCGCTGCCCGAACTCCAGCACGCGCTCGACTTTCCATGCCCCGGCTTCGCTGGCCGTGAAAGCTTGGGCTGCGCCGTCGAGCAAGAAGGAGGGCGCGCTCCGGCTGCCCGTCACCTGGGCGGTGATGACGCTGCCCTGGGGCACGACGAGCTTGCCGGCAGGGGTCAAGCCCATGATCGGCTGGTCCCCGGCGAGGAGGCCAGTCCCGGCGCCCGAGCGGGACTGGCCAGGCGCGCCCTGTCGCTGGGCGGCCGCTGCCGGCGCTGCGGGCTGTGCCGCGCTCGCGAAGACTGGCGGCACGCCGGTATAGGCAGGCGGCGTGACCCAGAGATCGAGGGCAGCCGGCAGGCCGCCCGCGGCCACGTTGAGATCCGGATCGACCGCCCGAGCCAGGCGCGCCGCTGCGTCATCCCGCGCGTCCGAGGCGGCGACCAAGAGCAGGCAGAGGAGCGCAGCGCGCGGCGCCAGCCACAGCGGACCGCGCCGCGGGCCATCGAGCCGGATGCGGCTGAGGGCGGACCGCGCGTCGGCGCGGTGGCGGCGCCAGAGTTGCGGCGTGGTCGCGTCGACTGCCGTCGCCGGCCGATCGACCAGCGCCGAGAACGGACGGTGCGGCAACACGCTGTCGGCTTCGAGCCGGCGCCGGGCATCGCCGGCGCGCGGAAACCGCAGCCTCCGGATGAGCCGAACGCCCGCAGCAGCAGCCACGGCGCCGAATCCCCCGAGGACAGCGACATGCGCCCAAGCCGGCAGGACAGGCAGGAGATCGGACAGCGCGAGCGCCAGAAAGGCGATGCCCAGCCAGACCAACGGAGCGAGCGCTGGCGCCGCCCGTTCCCACGCGAGCACGAGCCAAGCCATGCCGAGAAGGCGGCGCGGCTTCGCCGGCAGAGCCTCGGGGGCGAAGGGGTCAGAGTCCACGCGATCTCCGGGCAGGAGGTGGCGAACCGGTTCGGCGGCGATGGAGGCAGAGCGGGGCGCGGCGTCTTGTGTCATCTCGTCGTCCTCTGCCTGCTCGACGGCCTGTGCGCCTTCAGCTCGACTGCGCGCGCGCCGCGTTCGCGGCGCCGGGCGGCTTCTGAGCCTCGTCATGCCAGGGCGGCAGTCGATCGAGCGCCAGCAGCGTCTCGATGGCCTGCCGCGGCCGCACAACCGCGAACCGGTCGCCGCGCACCAGCACTTCAGGAACGAGCGGCCGCGAGTTGTAGGTCGAGGACATCGCCGCCCCGTAAGCGCCCGCCGTGCAGAATACCACAAGCTCGCCGGGCGAGACCTCCTGCATCGGCCGATCTCGCGCAAACGTGTCCGAGGACTCACAGATCGGGCCGACGAGATCGACCGGCGCCATGGTCGTCCCCTGCGGCGGCTCGCGGACCGGGAGCACGGCGTGGAAAGCGTCGTACATGGCCGGGCGCACGAGGTCGTTCATTGCAGCGTCGACGATGACGAAACGGCGGCTCTCGCCCTGCTTCACGTAAACGACGCGCGCGAGCAGCAGTCCGGCCTCGGCGACGAGGAAACGTCCGGGCTCGACGACCAGGCGGCAGCCCAGGCCGGCGACGGTGTCGCGGATCGCTTGCGCGTAGCCGGCCACGTCGGCCAGCGGCTCGTTGCCGTAGCGCACGCCGAGGCCGCCCCCGAGGTCAAGGTGCTCGACCGGGATTCCTTGGGCGCGGACCGTGCGCACCAGCTCGGCCACCCGGGCGAATGCCTCGCGAAACGGCGCAAGCTCTGTGAGCTGCGAGCCGATGTGGCAAGCGAACCCCTTGAACGCGATGCCCGGCAACGCATGCGCCCGAGCCGCAGCGGCGGAAGCCAGGGCGATGTCGATGCCGAACTTGTTCTCTTTCCTGCCGGTCGAGATTTTTGCGTGCGTTCGCGCGTCGACGTCGGGATTGACGCGCAGCGCCACCGCAGCCGTCCTGCCCATCTCCCGCGCGACGGCGTCGAGCAGCTCGAGCTCCGGCTCGGATTCGACGTTGACCTGCATGATGCCGGCGGCGAGAGCGGCCCGTAGCTCGTCGCGCGTCTTGCCGACGCCGGCGAACACCACCCGATCGGCCGGGACGCCGGCAGCGAGAGCGCGACGCATCTCGCCCTCGGAAACGACGTCGGCGCCGGCGCCGGAGCGGGCGAACGTGGCGATCACGGCCTGGTTGGAGTTGGCCTTGAGGGCGTAGCAAACCATGGCGCCGAGCGGCGCCAGGGCGTCGGCCAAGAGCCGGTAGCGCCCGACCAGCGCCGCCTCGGAATAGACGTAAGCTGGCGTGCCGACCGCCGCGGCGACGGCCGTCAGGTCGACATCCTCGACCGTGAGCACGCCGCCGCGATACGCGAACGCCCGGTCCAGGCCGGGCAACCCGCTCGTCGGCTCATTCTGCCGGGGGACCTCACGGACCGCGCTCGCGGAACGGACCATCGTGCCCAGTCCTACTGCTTCGGCGGCGTCGCGGGCGCGCCCGGCGGATAGCCGCGCGGATAGGTGTTCTCGGCGCCGTCCGGCGGCTTCACGTCGCTGCGGCGGCCACATGCCGCTGTCGCTGCCGCCAAGCCGAGCGCGACGCCTGGCATCGCCCGGGCCGCGAGACGGCGCAGCAAGCCCCGGCGCGTGACCCCCACGTCGATCATGACATCTTGCGGCACTTGCTCCCCCGCTCTGCCTAGAGCCCGAACCGCTTCCGCGCTTGCGCGATCGCACCGCGCACCTGCTCGGGCGCCGTCCCGCCGAAGCTGCCGCGGGAGCGGACAGCCCGCTCGACGTCCAGCACCTCGAAGATCCGCGCGTCGATGCGCGGCTCGACGGACTGTAGGTCCTTCAGCGGCAGATCGGCAAGCCTGGCGCCGCGCTCCGAGGCGAGGCGGACGATCCTGCCGGTGGCGTGGTGCGCCTCGCGAAACGGCATGCCGAGCGTACGCACGAGCCAGTCGGCGAGATCCGTCGCGGTGATGAAGCCCTTGCCCGGCTTTCCCTCGGCTGCGGCCCGCAGCGCCGCTTTGTCCGGGCGCATGTCTCGCACCATGCCGGCCGTCGCCGCAACGCAGAGGCCGAGCGTGTCGGCGACGAGGAACGTCGGCTCCTTGTCCTCCTGCATGTCCTTGCCGTAGGCGAGCGGCAGGCCCTTCATGACGACCATCAGGCCGACCAGCTCACCGATCACCCGCCCCGCCTTGCCGCGCACCAGCTCGGCCGCGTCGGGGTTGCGCTTCTGCGGCATGATCGAGCTGCCCGTGGTGAACGCATCGGACAGGGCGACGTAGCCGAAGGCGTCGGTCGTCCACAGCACGATCTCCTCGGCGAAGCGCGAGAGGTGCGTGGCGCAGATTGCCGCGGCCGCCATGAACTCGAGCGCGAAGTCGCGGGCCGAGACTGCATCGATCGAGTTCGCCGCGGGCTGGTCGAAGCCGAGCGCCTTGGCCGTGCGGTGCCGGTCGATCGGGAAGGCGGTGCCGGCAAGCGCCGCGGCGCCGAGCGGGCATTCGTTGGCGCGGCGGCGCGCGTCAGCGAGGCGACCGCGGTCGCGGCCGAGCATCTCGACGTAGGCCATCAAGTGATGGCCGAAGGTGACCGGCTGGGCGACCTGGAGATGCGTGAATCCCGGCATGAACGTCTCGGCATGCGCCGTCGCCTGGTCAAGCAGCGCCCGCTGCAGGTCGGCGAGCTGGCCGTCGAGCGCGTCGATCGCGTCGCGCACCCAGAGACGGAAGTCCGTCGCCACCTGGTCGTTGCGCGAGCGGGCGGTGTGGAGCCGGCCGGCGGGCTGGCCGATCAGCTCGGCCAGCCGCGCCTCGACGTTCATGTGGATGTCCTCGAGGGACTTCTTGAAGGCGAACCCGCCCGTCTCGATCTCCGCGCGGACGGCCTCCAAGCCGCGCACGATCGCGGCAGCATCGGCGGAGGAGATGATGCCCTGCGCGGCGAGCATCTCCGCATGGGCGATCGAGCCTGCGATGTCCTGGCGATACATGCGGCGGTCGACGTCGATCGAGGCGTTGATCGCCTGCATGATCTCGGCCGGCGGGACGTCGAACCGCCCGCCCCACATGCTGTTCGCCGCTACGGCGCCAGCCGTCGCCTTCGTGTCGGATGCCATGTCTGCTTGCCCTCTCACGTGACGACAGCGCTCCTACAGGGTCGCGGGCGCGGGCGCGAGGGGATTTCGCGCGCCAGCGGAATGCCGGCGCCATCTGCCGGCCGGCCTGGATCGCCGACCGCGTGCAGGCGACCAACGATGCCCCGCCAGCAGCGATCACCCTGGGCCGGTCTGCGGCCGCATGTCCCCGGGGCGTCGCGCGCTGCACCGCGAGCGAGACGCGCAGACATCGTTTCGCCGACCGACGCCTCGGCGGTCGTGGCGCTTGAAGCCGCGGCGCTTGCAGCACTCTGCCGCGCTCCGTCGCCAAGAGGTGCTGCGCGATGCGCTCCTCGGCGGCGCCAAGCCAGTCCTCGTCGGAAAGCGACGGAAAGTACCCCCGAAGATCCGCCGGATTGCGGCCGGCGACTGAAGAGCCTAGCATCGGCGTTCAGTCGAAGAGTGTCGGTCCAGGGGAGGGAGCAATCGTGAGCATCCGTCGAGCAATTGGCGCGCTTGCCATGGCGACTGCGTTCGCGTCCGCGGCATACGCGGACAACATGCAGGGCATAACGGACAAGACGATCAAGATCGGCAACCTCGGCCCGTTCTCGGGCGAGTCGGCTCAGTTCAATCCGCTGAACTACGGCCCGGAAGCGTATCTCCGATACGTCAACGACAAGGGCGGCGTGCACGGCCGCAAGTTCGAGACCGTCTTCGCGGACAGCGCGTGCAACGAGGCCAAGGGCATCGCCGCCGCGCGCAAGCTGATCTACGAGGACAAGGTCTTCATGATCATGGGCAACCCGTGCAGCGGCGTCGCCATGGCGATCAAGCCGATGCTGGAGAAAGAGGGAATCCCCTGGATGGGCCCCGCGGCCAATCCCAAGCTGACGCGCCCGACCGTCCCGGCGATGTTCCACGCGACCTACACGGGGATCGAGTCCGGCGAGTCGATGTCCCGCTTCGCGCTGAGCAACCCTGCGGTCAAGAAGCTCGTCATCGTGGAGCACAGCAACGACTGGGCGCACGGCTACTGCAACCCAGCGGCGGAGTTCGCCAAGCGGAACGGCGGCGAGATCATCGCGCGCATCGCCTTGGAGCGCGGCTCGACCGACGCTACGACGCAGGCGCTGCAGGTGAAAACCCTGGGCGGCCACGCGGTGCTCGGCTGCGTCTACCAGCAAGAGCTCGTCATTCTGCTGCGCGACCTGCACAAGTTCGGCGTCAACGTGCCTGTCGTCGGCGCCC
>JAEULF010000172.1 GCA_016793965.1 Alphaproteobacteria bacterium
CGAGGCCTCGATCCTCATGAACATCCAGGAGATGGGCACGGCCGCGCAGTACCGCCTGCCGGTCAAGGTGTTCATCCTCAACAACAAGTACATGGGGATGGTGCGCCAGTGGCAGGAGCTGCTGCACGGCGGCCGCTACTCCGAGAGCTACTCCGACGCGCTGCCCGACTTCGTCAAGCTGGCGCAATCCTGGCACTGGGCCGGACTGCGGGCAGAGACGCCCGACGAGCTCGACGGCGTCATCAAGGAGATGGTCGCCAACGGCAAGCCCACGCTGGTCGACGTGGTCGTCGACCCGGCCGAGAACTGCTTCCCGATGATCCCCTCGGGCGCTGCCCATTACGACATGCTGCTCGGCCCCAACGACCGCGCCGGCAAGCCGATCAGCGAGGAGGGCATGGTGCTGGTGTAAGGGTTCCCTTCACCCTCGCCGCGCTAGCCAGTCGCCATGTCAAGCCCCGCCCCCATCGAGCGCCACACCTTCGCCGTGCTCACGGACAACGAGCCCGGCGTCGCCGCGCGCATCATCGGCCTGTTCTCCGGCCGCGGCTACAACATCGAGAGCCTGACCGTCGCCGAGGTCGACAAGGCGAAGGCGCTGTCGCGCTTCACCATCGTCACCCGCGGCACGCCCATGGTGATCGAGCAGATCAAGGCGCAGCTCGCCCGCCTGGTGCCCATCCACCGCGTGCACGACCTGACGACCGAGGGTCCGCACATCGAGCGCGAGCTGATGCTGCTGAAGGTCACCGGCAAGGGCGAGAAGCGCGTCGAGGCGCTGCGCATCGCCGACATCTTCCGCGCCCGCGCGGTGGACAGCACGACCGAGAGCTTCGTCTTCGAGATCACCGGCTCGACCGAGAAGCTCGACGCCTTCGTCGAGATCATGCGGCCCTTGGGCCTCGCCGAGGTCAGCCGCACCGGCGTCGTCGCCATCGCGCGCGGCAACGCCACGATCTGATCCCGGCGCAGGGCTCCCCGCGCGGTCGGCGCTGGCCCTGGCGGCCGGCGCCGTGCTAGGGGAGCCGCCGAAATCCGCCAGTAGAGACAACAGCCAGACGGAGAGGACCCCCATGCGCGTCTACTACGATCGCGATGCCGACGTGAACCTGATCAAGGGCAAGAAGGTCTCGGTGCTCGGCTACGGCAGCCAGGGCCACGCCCACGCCATGAACCTGCGCGACAGCGGCGTGAAGGACGTCACCGTGGCGCTCCGCCCGGGCTCGCCCTCCGCGAAGAAGGCCGAGGGCGCGAACTTCAAGGTCATGGCGCCGGCCGACGCGGCCAAGTGGGCGGACGTGCTGATGGTCCTCGCCCCGGACGAGCTGCAGTCCGACATCTGGGCGAACGATCTCAAGGCGAACATGAAGCAGGGTGCCGCGCTCGCCTTCGCGCACGGCCTCAACATCCATTTCCGCCTGATCGAGCCGAGGCCCGACATCGACGTGTTCATGGTCGCGCCGAAGGGCCCGGGCCACACCGTGCGCTCGGAGTACCAGCGCGGCGGCGGCGTGCCCTCCCTCCTCGCCGTCGCGCAGAACGCGTCGGGCAACGCCACCGAGATCGGGCTGTCATACGCCTGCGCCATCGGCGCAGGCCGCGCCGGCGTCATCGAGACCAGCTTCAAGGAGGAGTGCGAGACCGACCTGTTCGGCGAGCAGACCGTGCTGTGCGGCGGCCTCTGCGCGCTGATCCAGGCCGGCTACGAGACGCTGGTCGAGGCCGGCTACGCGCCGGAGATGGCCTATTTCGAGTGCCTGCACGAGGTGAAGCTGATCGTCGACCTGATCTACGAGGGCGGCCTCGCCAACATGCGCTACTCGATCTCCAACACGGCCGAGTACGGCGACTACACGCGCGGCCCGCGCATCGTCACCGACGAGACCAAGAAGGAGATGAAGCGCATCCTCGAGGAGATCCAGACCGGCCGCTTCGCGCGCGACTGGATGCTCGAGAACAAGGTCGGCCAGACGAGCTTCAAGGCGATGCGCCGCAAGGCCGCCGAGCACCCGATCGAGCAGGTCGGCGAGAAGCTCCGCGCCATGATGCCGTGGATCAAGAAGAACGCGCTGGTCGACAAGACGCGGAACTGAGCCGACGCGCCGCCGCCCCCTCTGCCGCCGCCCGCGGCAGGAGGGGCGGCAGACCCTTTGAGCGGCACGGTTGCGGGACCCCGCTCCTCGTGTCATCCCCGCGGCCCGCAGGGCCCGCCGCATTTTCCCTTTGCGCCCCGGCCGGTCGATGCCATATAGCCTGCGTAAGGTTTCGTTCAGCCTTCGACGGATAGCCTCGTCACCATGACCTCGCGCGCGCCAATTCGCTTCGACGTCGCGGCCGATTACGCCGCCGTCCTCGCGCGCGCCCTGCTCCTGCGACTTACCGGCCCCTGACCGTCTCGCACGGTCCGGGCCGAAGCGTTCGGCTTCGGGCCTGGGCTTGAGCGGTCGGGGGAGCAGCGACCACCGGCGGGCACAGCGCGTGCCGGCCGACCGATGCAACGCAGGACCAGGAACACCGCCATGACCGCCACCGTCACCTCCACCGCCAGCGCCCCGGCTCAGCACGAGCATGTCGGCGCGCATCCCTCCGTCGAGCGGACGGAGAAGAACCGCGTCATCATCTTCGACACGACCATGCGCGACGGCGAGCAGTCGCCGGGCGCGTCGATGAACCTCGAGGAGAAGAAGCAGATCGCCCGCCTCCTGGAGGACATGGGCGTCGACGTCATCGAGGCCGGCTTCCCGATCACCTCGGTCGGCGACTTCGAGGCCGTGCGCGCCATCGCGGCGCAGTGCAAGACCTCGGCCGTCGCCGGCCTGTCGCGCGCGGCGAAGGGCGACATCGACCGCGCCTGGGAGGCGCTCAAGGGCGCCA
>JAEULF010000207.1 GCA_016793965.1 Alphaproteobacteria bacterium
GCTCGCTGAAGAGCCTCGACGCCTCGTCCCGCGAGCCGGTCGCCGAGCCGCTGAAGCCCGCCGTGCCCGTGCGCAAGTCGGTGACGCCCGACTACATCGTCTGCCTGGAGGACGGGAAGAAGCTGAAGATGCTGAAGCGCCACCTGCGCTCGACCTACAAAATGACGCCGGATGAATACCGGACGAAGTGGGGCCTGGCCGCCGACTACCCGATGGTCGCGCCGAACTATGCTGCCCAGCGCTCCGCCTTCGC
Source organism: Alphaproteobacteria bacterium (assembly GCA_016793965.1). Classification (GTDB taxonomy): domain Bacteria; phylum Pseudomonadota; class Alphaproteobacteria; order JAEULF01; family JAEULF01; genus JAEULF01. Next base: position 254 of record JAEULF010000207.1, read on the forward strand.
CAAGAAGATCGGCCTCGGCCGCAACGCGGGCAAGCAAGGCGGCCGCCGCCGCGGCGCGGCGCGCGCCGCCGGCTGACGCATCCGCACTGCGCGCCGCGGGCAGGGTCCGCGCGCGGCCGACAAAGAGAAAAAGCCCCGGCGGATCGCTCCGCCGGGGCTTTCGTCGTCCGGACCCGTGCGCCGCCCGGCCGCGAGGGCCGGGACGACGCGCGGCGAAAGCTCAGCTCACGAGCCGGCCTTCACTTCCGTGTACTTGCCGTCCTTCCAGACGTACCAGACGTAGGCGCTCTGCTTGATGTCGCCCTTGGCGTTGTAGCTGATCGGGCCGACCACGGTGTTGAAGCTGTTGGCGCGGATGGCAGCCGCCACCTTGGCCATCTCCGTGGACTTGGCCTTCTCGACCGCCTGCGACCACACCTGCACGGCCGCGTAGGTGTAGAGGGTGTAGCCCTCCGGGTCATACTTCTCGGCCTTGAAGCGGTCGACGACGGCCTTCGCCCCGGCCAGGCCGCGCGGATCCGGCGGGAAGGTCATCAGCAGGCCGGTGGCGGCCGGGCCGGCGATCTTCCAGAACTCGTCGGTCGCCAGCGCGTCCTCGGACACCCACTGCGGCTTGAAGCCCTGCTCGGCACCCTGGCGGACCAGCAGCGCCACCTCGGTGTGGTAGCTGCCGACATAGACAGCGTCCATCTTGCCGGCCTTGAGCTTCGTGATCAGGGCGGTGAAGTCCTTGTCGCCCTTGGTGAAGGCCTCGTAGGCGGCGGCCTTCAGGCCGGCCTTCTCCATCGCCTTCTTGGTCTCGTCGGCGATGCCCTGGCCGTAGGTCGTCTTGTCGTGCAGGACGGCGACCTTCTTGCCCTTGAACTTGGTCGCCAAGAACTTGCCGGCAACCTCGCCCTGCTGGTCGTCGCGGCCGCAGGTGCGGAAGACGTGCTTCCAGCCCTTCTTCGCCGCGTCTTCCGTCAGGCGCGGGTTCGTCGAAGCCGGCGTGATCTGGATGATCTTCGCGTCGGCATAGACCTCCGAGGCCGGGATCGACGCGCTGGAGCAGTAGTGGCCGATCACCGCCGCGACCTTGGCGGACGCGACCTTCTCGGCCGCGGCGCGGGCCTGCTTGGGATCGCAAGCGTCGTCCTCGATCAGCGCCTTGACCTTGCGGCCGAGGACGCCGCCCTTGGCGTTCAGGTCCTTCACGGCCATCTCGAGGCCGCGCTTCATCTGCTCGCCGAACGTCGCGTCGCCGCCCGTCATCGGGCCGATGGTCGCGATCGTGATGTCCTGCGCCTGCGCGGGCGCTCCGCCCGACAATGCGAGCGCCGCGACGGCCGCTCCGAGCACTAGCTTGAGCTTTGTCATGCTGTCCTCTCCTGTGATGCCGGCCCCCGGGCTTCATGACATCCGAGGTTCGCCGACGGTGCACCATCGCTAGCAAATCTGGGCGCCGGGTACTAGCCCAGCGTCGCAATAGGTCGCCGGCGGCCGGCCGGACGCGAGAAAGCCCCGGCGGACCGCTCCGCCGGGACCGTCGCTCTCGAACGCGGCGCCGTCAGCTGCCGGCCTTGATCTCCGCGTACTTTCCGTCCTTCCAGCTGTACCAGACATAGGTATTGCCGGTGATGTCGCCCTTCTTGTCGTACTTGATCGGGCCGACGACCGTGCTGAAGGTCGAGCTGCGAATGGCTTGCGACAGCTTCTTCATGTCGAGCGTGCTCGCCTTCTTGACGGCCTCCGCCCACACCTGCACGGCGGCATAGGTGTAGAGCGTATAGCCCTCGGGGTCGTACTTCTCGGCCTTGAAGCGCGCTACGACGTCCTTGGCCCCGGCGATGTTCCGAGGATCCGGCGGGAACGTCATCATGACGCCCGTGCCGGCAGCGCCGGCGATCTTCCAGAACTCGTCGGTGGCGAGCGAGTCGCCGGTCAGGAACGTCGGCTTGAAGCCTTGCTCCGCCGACTGCCGGACGATGAGCGCGATCTCGGTGTTGTAGCTGCCGATGTAGACCGCATCCACCTTGGCGCTCTTGAGCTTCGTGATCAGCGCCGTGAAGTCCTTGTCGCCCTTCGTGAAGGCCTCGTAGGCGGCAGCCTTCAGGCCGGCCTTCTCCATCGCCTTCTTGGTCTCGTCGGCGAGGCCCTGCCCGTAGGTCGTCTTGTCGTGCAGGATCGCGACCTTCTTGCCCTTGAATTTCTGGGCCATGAACCTGCCGGCGATGCCGCCCTGCTGGTCGTCGCGGCCGCAGGTGCGGTGGACGTGCACCCAGCCCTTCTTGGCTGCCTCGTCGGTCAGCCGCGGGTTGGTCGAGGCCGGCGTGATCTGCAGGATCTTCGCGTCAGCGTAGACCTCGGAGGCCGGGATCGACGAGCTCGAGCAGTAGTGCCCGATCACGGCGGACACCTTCATCGCCGCAACCTTCTCGGCCGCGGCGCGCGCCTGCTTGGGATCGCAGGCGTCGTCCTCGACGACCGCCTTGATCTTGCGGCCGAGCAGGCCGCCCTTCGCGTTGAGGTCCGCTACGGCCATCTCCAGGCCGCGCTTCATCTGCTCGCCGAACACAGCCTCGCCGCCCGTCATCGGGCCGATCGTGGCGATGACGATGTCCTGCGCCTTGACCGGCGCGGCCGCGCCCAGCGCCATGGCTGCTGCCATGGCGCCAAGCGCCATTCTCGCTTGCCTCATGTCGTCGTCACTCCGCTTGCACTAACGGCCGCGGCCGACGCGCCCCATGGCGCACGGCGAGCCGCGCCAGGACCCTAGCGACCGGCGCAGACTCTCGTCCAGGAACCCGCGCCTGCGATCAGCCGCCCGGCTCAGCCGGAGGCCTTCTCCCGCCACCCGAACAGGCCGTGCCTGGCATAAAGCCAGGGATACTGGGTCACCATCTTGCGCGCGCGCGTCGCCCGATGGGAGAACGTGGCGATCGCGAAGGCCGCCGCGATCGCGACGAGCAGGCCCGTGAGCGACCCCAGCTCGCCGCCGAACAAGGCCCAGCTCGCGAAGCGGTTCCCGAGCGCCAGCAGGAAAGCGTAGGCGGCGACATGCCATGTGGGCCGCCAACCGTTGGCGACCGCTTGGCCGGTCAACCAGGCGCAATACCCGAACATGACGAAGGTCGTGAACAGGAACGCCCAGACGTTGGCCTCGCCCAGGATCTCCAAGAGCGTCTCCATGGCTTCCCCCCGGCGCCCTCAGGCTCCGCCTTCGAGATAGGCCTTGCGCACCTCCGGGCTCGCCAGGAGCTCGGCCCCCGTGCCGGCGAGAACGACCTTGCCGTTCGCCAGCACGTAGCCGCGATGCGCCAGACGCAAGGCGTGGTAAGCGTTCTGCTCGACCAGGAAGATCGTCATCTTGCGCGCCTGGTTGAGCTCGCGGATCACCGCGAAGATCTGCTTGACGATCATCGGCGCCAGCCCGAGCGACGGCTCGTCGAGCAGGAGAATGCGCGGCCGGCTCATCAGGGCCCTGGCGATCGCCAGCATCTGCTGCTCGCCGCCCGAGAGCGTGCCGCCGCGCTGCCCTTGACGCTGCTTCAGGATCGGGAACATGGCGAACGCCATGTCGACGTCGCTCTGGAAATGGGCGGGATCCGACAGCGTGGCGCCCAGCTGCAGGTTCTCCAGCACCGTCATGCCCGGGAAGATCCGCCGCCCTTCCGGGACCTGCGAGATGCCGAGGCGAACGATGTCGTAGGTCTCCCGCGACGATACGTCCTGGCCGAACAGGACCACGCGGCCGCGCGCCACGCGCGGGTTGCCGCAGATGGTGTTGAGGAGCGTCGTCTTTCCCGCGCCGTTGGAGCCGATCAGCGTGACGATCTCGCCCTCGTTCACCGCGACATCGACGCCTTTCAGGGCCTCGATGTTGCCGTAGAACGTGTGCAGCCCCGCGACCTCCAGCATGGACGTCATGCTGCCTCCTCCTCGCCCAGATAGGCGCGGATCACGGCCGGGTCGCGGCGCACGGTATCGGGCGTTCCATCGGCGATCTTGCGGCCGTAGTCGAGGACGACGATGTGGTCGGAGATGCCCATGACGACGCTCATGTCGTGCTCGATCAGCAGCACGCCGATGCCGTGCTGGTCGCGGATGAAGGTCAGGAGCGTGGTGAGGTCGTGGCTCTCCTTCGGGTTCAAGCCGGCCGCAGGCTCGTCCAGGCAGAGCAGCAAGGGATCCGTGCACATCGCGCGCGCGATCTCCAGGCGGCGCTGATCGCCGTAGGGGAGGTTGCCCGCTTCCCAGTCGGCCTGCGCGACCAGCCCGATCTTGTCGAGCCAGTAGCGCGCCTTCTCGACGGCAGCCTTCTCCGCCTCGGCGAAGCTTTTCAGGCCGAGGAGGCCCCAGATCGTCCAGCCTGAGGCGCGCATCAGCTTGTTGTGCTGCGCCACCAGCAGGTTCTCCAGCACGCTCATGCGCGGGAACAGGCGGATGTTCTGGAAGGTGCGCGCCACGCCCGCCCGGGCGGATATCTCGTGGCCCTCCATCCGCTCGAGGTACAGCTCGCCGCGGGTCGGATGGCGCAGGCTCAGCATGCCGACGGAGGGCTTGTAGAAGCCGGTCAGGCAGTTGAACACGGTCGTCTTGCCGGCGCCGTTGGGCCCGATGATGGCCGTGATGCGCTTGTCCGCCGCGGCAAAGGAGACGTCGTCGACGGCGACCAAGCCGCCGAAGCGCATGGACAGGTGCGCGACCTGCAGCAGCGGCGCCGTCATGACCCGCCTCCGCGCCCGGCCGGGTGGAGGCGGATGGTCGGGTCGCGATGGGAGATCAGGCCGGACGGCCGCCACAGCATGATGCCGACCATGGCGAGGCCGAAGGCGACCATGCGGAAGTCCTTGAGCTCGCGGAAGACCTCCGGCAGGCCGATCAGCAGGATCGCCGCCAGCACCACGCCCAGCTGGCTGCCGAAGCCGCCCAGCACGACGATCGCCACGATCACCGCCGATTCGAGGAAGGTGAACATCTCGGGCGCGATGAAGCCCAGCCGCGTGCCGGCGAAGGAGCCGGCGAAGCCCGCGAACATGGCGCCGATCGCGAACGCCGTCAGCTTGGTGTTGGTCGGGTTGATGCCGAGGGACCGGCTGGCGATCTCGTCCTCGCGCAAGGCCTCCCATGCTCGCCCGACGGGAAGCCGCCGGATGCGCTGCGTGAAGGCGTTGGTCAGCATCGCCAGCGCGAAGATCAGGAAGTACATGAAGACGATGCGATGCGAGGTGTCGAACTCCAGGCCCAGCAGGCCGTGGAACGTCAGCTTGTCCTCGTCCGGCTCCTCGAAAGGAATGCCGAACAGCGTCGGGCGCGGGATGCCCGAGAGCCCGTTAGGCCCGCCGGTGAAGGCCTGCCAGTTCAGCAGGATGATGCGGATCATCTCGCCGAAGCCCAGCGTCACGATCGCCAGGTAGTCGCCGCGCAGGCGCAGCACCGGGAATCCCAGGAGGATGCCGGCAAATGCGGACATGATCCCGGCGAACGGCAGGCAGATCCAGAAGCCCAGGCTGAAATTATCGGCCAGCAAGGCGTAGCTATAGGCGCCGACGGCGAAGAAGGCGACGTAGCCGAGGTCGAGAAGGCCGGCGAGGCCGACCACGATGTTCAATCCCCAGCCCAGCATGATGTACGTCAGCACCAGCACGGCGATGTCGAGCATGCGCCGGTCGACGATGTCCGGCGCGATGAAGAACAGGAACGGGAACACCAAGCCGAAGCCGAAGAACGCCGGTCCCAGCCAGCGGATCAGCCAGCGCCCGCGATCGCCCCACCGCGCCTCGGAAGCCTCGGTCGCCGACGCCGTCCGGCCCTCCAGCCTGCGCAATTGCGCGGCGCGACCGAACAGGAAAAGGGCGATCGCCGCCAGCACCCAGTCCATCACCGGGTTCTCGAACGGCAGCAAGTAGCGCCCAATAGTCCGTTGGCCGGTTGCCCACTCGACCGCGAGCACGCCGATCAGAAGAGCGGCTATGGCGCCGGCCCCCACCAGCACCGGGCCGTGACGGCCATGGCGCAGGAGCACGAGCACGTAGCGCGCGGCAAAGGCGACCCCGGCGGCCGCGGCGACCTGCCCGAAGCGCGTACGCACCTCGTGGCCGCCCGTCACGTCGGCGATCTCGACGCCGACCATGGTCGCCGCGAGCACGAGGACGACGAAAGCCACCTTGGCCGATTCGATGAGAGCGGCTCTCGCGTCGAAGGAACGCGACGGCGCCGCAGGCGCGGCGGCGGCGGCTGCCTCGGCCATGCGTCTCCTCCTCAGACCTTCTCGATGTCGGGCCGGCCCAGGAGACCCGTCGGACGAAAGATCAGCACGAGCACCAGCACGCCGAACGCCGCGACATCCTTGTACTCGAGGCTGAAATAGCCGGACCAGAAGGCTTCGATCAGCCCGATCAGGATGCCGCCGAGAACGGCCCCTGGAAGCGATCCGATGCCGCCCAGGACCGCTGCCGTGAAAGCCTTGATGCCGGCCAGGAAGCCGATGAAGAAATCGATGGTGCCGTAGCGCAGCAGGAAGAACATGCCTGCCACAGCGGCCAGCGAGGCGCCGATCACGAAGGTGGTCGCGATCGTGCGGTCGACGTTGATGCCGAGGAGCGCCGCCATCCGCATGTCCTGCGAGCAGGCGCGCTGCTGGCGGCCGAGCGACGTCCGCTCGATCAGCAAGGTGAAGCCGATCAGCAGAGCCGCCGTCACCAGCATGATGATGATCTGCAGAACGGAGATGGTCACGGCGAAGCCGTCAGCTTCCATGACCGTGAAATCGCCCGTGACGACCGGTTGCAGCGGCTTGTTGCGCGCGCCCTGCAGCAGCTGGACGTAGTTCTGCAGGAAGATCGACATGCCGATCGCGGTGATCAGAGCAGCGAGCTTCGGCGCCTGACGCAAAGGCCTGTAAGCGACGCGCTCGAGCGCCCAGCCATACGCGGCCGTCAAGGTCATGGCGAAGACCATCACCAGGAGCAGCGCGAAGGGGAGCCAGATGCCGCCGAGGAGCCCGAGGATCATGAACGCGAACAGCGACACGAACGACCCGATCATGAAGATCTCGCCGTGCGCGAAGTTCACCATGCCGATGATGCCGTACACCATC
>JAEULF010000255.1 GCA_016793965.1 Alphaproteobacteria bacterium
GTTCGCCGTCTCGACCGAGACGATCCGGCGCGACCTCGACGAGCTCGAGGCGTCCGGCCGCGTCAGCCGCGCCCACGGCATCGCAGCCGCGCAACCCTTCACCTCCGAGCCCACGCTCGCCGAGCGGTACCGGCTGCACGTAGCGGAGCGGCAGCGGATCGCGATAGAGGCAGCGCGGACCGTCCAGCCGGGCGACGTTGTGATGATCGACGCGGGCGCCACGACCTACCATGTCGCCCGCCGCCTGGCAGCCCAGGGGGTGGACCTCCTCGTCGTCACGAACAGCCACGGCCTCGCGTCAGCCCTCGGCGCCAATCCGGCTGTGGCGGTCGTCGCCTGCCCGGGCCGGTTCCACCTGAGCGATGCCGCTGTCTACGGCACCGCAACGACCGAGTTCATCGCGCGCTACCGGGCCAACGTCGCGATCATCGGTGCCAGCGGTCTGTCGCGCGACGGCGTCTACGACGCGAGCGCCGACGCGGCAGCCGTCAAGCGCGCGATGATCGAGCGCGCCCAGCGGATCGTCCTGGTCGCAGACGCCAGCAAGTTCGAGCAGCCGGCCTTCGAGCGGGTCTGCGGGCTGGACGCGATCGACGTCGTGGTGACGGAGCTGGAGCCGCCGGCGGCCCTTGTCGAGGCGCTGGCGCTCGCCAGGGTCGAGATCCGCGTCGCGCGCTGAGGCGCCGTCGCGCTCAGCCGAGCGCCAGGCGCTTGGTATGGCGCGCGATCATGCGCTCCTCGTTGGTCTTGATCACGAAGACGCGCACGCGCGACCGGTCGGAGGATATGACGGTCTGCGATTCCCTGTTGCGCATCTCGTCCAGCTCGATGCCGAGCCACTCGAAGCCGGCGCAGACCTGCTCGCGCACCCGCCACGCGTTCTCGCCGATCCCGCCGGCGAAAGCCAGCGCATCGAGGCCGGAGAGCAGCGCCGTCATGGCCCCGAGCTCCCTGCGGATGCGCGCGACGAAGTACGCGATCGCCTGCATCGCCTCAGGCGTCCCGGCGGCCTCGAGCTCGCGCATGTCGTGCGAGAGCCCGGACAGGCCCTTCAGCCCGGATTGCCGGTAGAGCATGTCCTCGATCGCCTTGGCGCCCATCCCGCGCGCGCTCATCAGATAGAGCACGACGCCGGGGTCGAGCTGGCCGCAGCGCGTTCCCATGGGAAGGCCGTCCAGGGCCGTGAAGCCCATCGTCGAGCCGACGCTCTGCCCGCCTTGCAGCGCGCACATGGAGGCGCCGTTGCCGAGATGCGCGACGACGAGGCGCCCCGCCGCATGATGCGGCGCCACGCTCCGAAGCTCCTCCGCGACGAACTCGTAGGAGAGTCCGTGGAAACCGTAGCGTCGCACGCCCTCTTCGTAGAGCTGGCGCGGCAGAGCAAAGGTGTCGTTGACCCAGGAATGGGCGCGGTGGAAGGCCGTGTCGAAGCACGCCACCTGGATCGCTTCCGGGAAGGTCGCCCGCGCCGCCGCCACCGCCGACAGATTGTGCGGCTGGTGCAGCGGCGCAAGCGGGTTGAGGCTGGACAGGAAAGCCATGACCGCATCGTCGACGGCGACCGGCTCGGCATAGCGAACGCCGCCATGGACGACGCGGTGCCCGATCGCGACGATCCGCTCGGCGCCGAAGGACGTATCCAGGAAATCAAGGATCGCCCTGAGCGCGGCATCATGCGTCGCGACGTCGCCCGCCGCGAAGGTCCGCTCCGCGAGGACCTTGCCGCCGGTCGCCGTGGCCGCGAAGCGCGGCTTCGCGCCGAGCCCCTCCACTTGGCCCCGCGTCAGCTCGTCGAGCGCTGCCGCTTCGGCGCGGAAGAGCGCGAACTTGATGGACGAGGAGCCGGCATTGATCGTCAGTATCGCCGTCGTCATGCGGCGGCAGCCTTGCCCGGCAAGGCCAGCTTGATCCCGGACCGCCACGCCTGGAACAGCACGGCGATGGCGCAGGACGCCAGGCGCGACTTTGCGTCGTCGGCGCGGCTCGTCAGTATGATCGGCACCTTGGCACCGACCACGACTCCCGCGCCGACCGCGTGCGCGACGAACACCAGCTCCTTGGCCAGCATGTTGCCGGCCTCGATGTTCGGGACGATGAGGACGTCGGCCCGCCCGGCGACCAGCGACGTGATCCCCTTGGTGCGGGCCGCCGCCATGTCCATCGCGTTGTCCATCGCCAGCGGGCCGTCGACGAGGCCGCCGGTGATCTGACCGCGTTCCGCCATCTTGGCGAGGATGGCGGCGTCGAGCGTCGATGGGATCTTCGGGTTGACCGTCTCGACCGCGGAGAGAACGCCGACTTTCGGCTGCTCGATGCCGAGGGAGCGCGCCACGTCGATGGCGTTCTGGACGATGTCGACCTTCTCCTCCAGCGTCGGGGCGATGTTGATCGCCGCGTCGCTGACCAGGAGCACATGGTCGAGGCCCGGCACGTCGAAGGCGAAGGCGTGCGAGATCCGACGGGACGTCCTGATGCCGCCGTCGCGCTTCACGACATGGGCGAGGAGCTGGTCGGTGTGGAGATGCCCTTTCATGATCGCGTCGACGCGGCCGTCGCGAACCAGGGCGACCGCGTGCGCTGCCGCTTGGTCATGATCCGGCACGTCGACGATCTCGATCCCGTCGACGGTCGCGCCGATCTCCCGGGCCGCCTGCCGGGTCCTGTCGGCGCTGCCGATCAGCACCGGCCGGACCAGCTTGTGCTCGAGCGCCAGCAACACGCCGCCCAGCGCATTCGGCTCCTCCGGCGCCACGACCGCCATGGCCATGGGATCGAGGCCCCTGCAGGCCTCGATCAGCCTGTCGAAGTGCTGATGGCGGTTGACAAGCAGGCTCGGCACCCCGGCGTCGTCGATCTGCAGCTTCCGCGCCGGCGCCAGCACTTCCGCGACTCCCTCGGCGATCGTCTCGCCGCCACGGCCGCGCACCTGAGTGTCGAGCACCACGACGTTGCCTGGCCGCTTCTCCTTCACGGTGACGGCGATCGTCAGCTCGTCGCCGACATGCGCGCGCCCGAGGAAGCGGAACGACTGGGCATTGTAGAGCGTGCCCGGTCCCGGCAGCACGTTGCCGAGCACCGCCGACACCAATGCCCCGACCCACATCGACGGAGCAATCGCCTCCTGCACCGGCGCGCCGTGGCCGTCGGGCAGATGGAGCGGGTTCAGGTTCCCCGACGCATGCGCGAAGATGTAGAGGTCGTTCGCCGTGCAGACGCGCTTGATGGAGGCGGTGTCGCCGACCGAGAGCTCCGCGAAGGTCTTGTTCTCACGGATCATGCCGGTCCGCCTGCCGCCAGGGCCGGCGCGCGCTGCGCCGCGGCTGCTGCGGCGCCCGCACCGGCCTCGCCCTGCGAGCGGACGTCGAACTCGGGCTCCTTCCATTGCCGCGCCTGGACCTCCAGCTTCTGCTGCAGCAGGCGCACCATGGCGATGGTCGGCGGGTTCATGTCGTCGACGGCGCCGGCGATCTCGAGCAGCAGGTCGAGCGCCTTCTGCCGCTCGGCGACCGTCGGGACGAGCGTGGGCAGGGTGAGCACAGCGGCGCTGCGCGCGAACTCCACGACGAGGGTCTGCTCATGGATGATCCGCGCGCGCTCCTCGGCGGACATCGTCGAGAAGGGCGGGTTCGAGGTGAGGATCTTGTTGGACCTCTCCAGCCGGTCGCGACGCACCGAGCCGCGCGCGAAGGCGATCAGGATCAGCATACGGATGACGGCTTCCGCATAGCCGCCCTCGCTGGCGCGCTCGACCGCGCGCTTCACCTCCGGATACTGCTGCAAGTCCTGCAAGCTCGGCGGCGGCACATGCCGCTTGGCCAGCGCACGGACCCAAGGCGCGCCGTAGATGGCGCGGAACGTCAGCTCCATTGCCGCGTCGCGCGCGTCGCGGAATCCGTCCCAGGCCTGCTCGACCGCCCGCGCGGCAGCCTGCTCCAGCAGGAAGAACGGGTTGTCGGGCGCCGCCGGGGCCCTTTCCTGCCGCGTGCGGTCGGCGAGAGCCGAGAAGCCGGAGAGCAGCGGGTTGCGATCGGAGAAGGCGTACTGCACCTGGCGCAGCGGGTGACCCTTGACGACAGCCTCCGCGGTGCGGCGATCGATCATCCGGCGCAGATGCGGCCGCACGGCCATGTCATAGGTCTCGGCCGCCCATTCGGACATCCTGGCGACCGGGGCGAAATCGGCCTCGTCCTCGCGGCCGTCGTCGAGCTTCAGCACGTCCTCGATCTGCCGGATCTCGAAGGACACGTGGTAGCCGTCGTCCTTCCTCTCGATCCGCATCTCGTACAAGCCGGGAGCGAGCGCCTCGATCGTCTTGACGACAGAGGTGATCTGCCTGTGCTGCTTCATCGCCACGGTCGACGAGACGAAGATGCCGAGATGGCCGACGCTCTCGTGCAGCGTGTAGATGATCACCTGGCCGCGCGCCCGGATCTCGTTCGTCGTCTTGTAGAGGTCGGCGATCCAGTTGAGCGCCTGCTGCGGCGGCGTGATGTCGTCGCCGTGCGACGCGAACACCACGATCGGTGCCTTGATCATCCGAAGGTCGAGCGCCGTCCCGTCGTCGAGCACGGCCGTTCCGCGGGTCAACCGGTTGCCGATGAAGAGGTTCTCCACGATCCAGCGGATCTCGGCCTCGTTCATGAAGTAGAAGCCCGACCACCAGCGCTCGAACTCGAGGTAGCGCGGCGCCTCCGTATCGACCTTCGCGAACACGTTGTAGTACTTGCGCCACCAGCTGTGTCCGGGGTTGAGCGCCTCGAAGTTGAGGACGAGGTTGGCGCCGTCGAACTTGCCGCCGCCGAGGTCGGAGGTGAGGAGCGCCGGAAGAGCGCCGCCCATGAGGCCGCCGAGGTAGCGCATCGGGCTGACGCCGACCTTGCCGGCCCAATAGGAGAGCGGCGCGCCGGCGATCACCACCGGCCCGCTCAGGTTCGGATGCGCCGCGCTGAGCACCATCGTCGCCCAGCCGCCTTGGCAGTTTCCGATCACCAGCGGCTTGGGCGCATTGGGATGGCGACGGCGCACTTCCTCGAGGAAGAGCGCTTCCGCCGCGCAGACGTCCGCCAGCGTCTGCCCTGGCTCGGGATCGGGATAGAAGATCACGAAGTAGACGGGGTGCCCGTCCTTCAGCGCGACCCCGACCTCCGAATCGCTCTTGAAGCCACCGATGCCGCTGCCGTGACCGGCGCGCGGATCGATGATGACGAAGGGCCGGCCGTCCTCGCGCTGGTCGGGATCGTCGGCGCGCGGCCGGATGCGGACCAACGTATAGTTAACGCGCCGCTGCAGCTTCCGCCCGTCCAGCACCACGTCGAAGTCGAACGCCAGGACCGGCTTGAAATCTTCCTGCTCGCGCTTGACGTAGTTGTTGCCGCGCTGCCGGAGCGTGTCGACGAAGAGAACGCAGCGCTGGCCGAGGTCGGTGACGTACTCGCCCCAAGCATGTGCAGCGTCGGGCGCGAGCGCTTTGGGAGAGACCTCGCCGAGGCGCGTCAGGACCTCGCGTTGCGCGTCGTTCCGCGATTGCATGAGCGACTGGGCGTGCTGCGCCGCGAGCCGCGCCAAGGCACTCGCATGCGCAGCTGCGTCCGCGACCAAGTCGCCCGCTTCGCTATCGCGCAGGTCCGAATCCATAGTCCCGCTCCGTGACCATCCGGCCATGCCGCCTCAGGTGCTGCCGCTCATCGGCGCTAACCGCCCGACCCCGCGCTGCGGTGCCGCGCTCGCGACCGGCGGAGCGGCAGGCACGCACCTCGCTGCGGCATCGATCGGGGTCGCGCCGACACGGCGCTCACCGATGCGCTCTCGACGCCTCCCGCCGAGCTGCGTCGCCAGCGCATCGAAAGTCATCGGAACCACGTGCTAGGGCATTGATCCATCTCAATGCTAGCGCCGGCGCCCTGACCCATTTGTGACAAGAGAGAAGACCTTGTCGGAGAGCCGTCATGACACTCGTTGTCACAGTGGCAGCGCTAGTCCTGCTGATGTTCGTCGCGTTCCGCGGCTACAGCGTGATCCTGTTCGCGCCGGTCGCCGCCATGCTTGCCGTCGTCGCCACGCACCCGATCGACGCCGCGCCCATCTACAGCGCGGTGTTCATGGACAAGATGGCCGGCTTCATCAAGCTGTACTTCCCCGTCTTCCTGCTCGGCGCGGTGTTCGGGAAGCTGATCGAGCTGTCGGGCTACTCGCAGGCGATCGTCGCCTCGGTCATCAAGCTGATCGGGCGGGAGCGCGCGATGCTCTCGATCGTCCTCGTCTGCGCCGTCCTGACCTACGGCGGCGTCTCGCTCTTCGTGGTCGTGTTCGCGGTCTATCCGTTCGCCGCGGAGATGTTCCGGCAGAGCGCGATCCCGAAGCGCCTGATCCCCGGGACGATCGCGCTCGGCGCCTTCACCTTCACGATGGACGCGCTGCCGGGCACGCCGCAGATCCAGAACATCATCCCGACCACCTTCTTCAACACGACGGCCTGGTCGGCGCCGCTGCTCGGCATCGTCGGCGCGGTGTTCATCCTGATCATGGGCCTCCTCTACCTCGACCTCCGGCGGCGCCAGGCGGTCAAGGCCGGCGAGGGCTACGGCACCAAGCTGCTGAACGAGCCGGAGCCCTTCGCTGGCCAGAAGCTGCCCAACGCACTCCTCGCCGCGACGCCGTTGATCGCCGTGTTCGTGCTCAACCGCGTCTTCACGGACGTGATCCCGATGATCTACGGCGCCGGCCACGACCTGCACCTGGCGAGCGGCGTGGTGCACACAACGATCGCGAAGACGGCGGCGCTGTGGGCCGTGCAGATGGCGCTCCTCACCGGCATCGCGATCGTGCTGGCGACGGCCTTCCGCACGATCAAGGACAAGTTCCAGGAGGGCTCGAAGCAGGCCGTCGGCGGCTCGCTGCTCGCCGCGATGAACACCGCGTCGGAGTACGGCTTCGGCGGCGTCATCGCCACCCTGCCGGGCTTCCTGGTGATCGCCGAGCTGCTGAAGCAGGTGCCGAACCCGCTGATCAACGAGGCGATCACCGTCACGGCGCTTGCAGGCATCACCGGCTCGGCCTCGGGCGGCCTCTCGATCGCGCTCGCGACCATGTCGGCGCAGTTCATCCAGACGGCCCAGGCGAGCGGCATCCCGCTCGAGGTGATGCACCGCATCGCCTCGATGGCGTCGGGCGGCATGGACACGCTGCCGCACAACGGTGCGGTGATCACGCTGCTTTCGGTCACC
>JAEULF010000258.1 GCA_016793965.1 Alphaproteobacteria bacterium
GACATCGGGCTGCGGGCGATGGCGCGGGTCGAGAGCTACCTGCGCGCCGCCGACGCCGCCAACGCGATGGGCATGCGCGCGGGCATCCGGCGGAAATGGGCGGAGGCGCACGGCGTGGCGCTGGGCTTCCAGCAGATCGTCGCCGACCGCGCCGCCGTGCTCGGCAACATCACCAAGGTCGTCCGGCTCGTGCTGCAGGCCGGCTTGATGTTCGCCGGCACCTGGCTGGCTCTGAACAACGAGATGACGGCCGGCGCGATGATGGCGGCGTCGATCCTGATGGGCCGCGCGCTGTCCCCTGTCGAGACGGCGATCGGCAGCTGGAAGCAGCTCGAATCGGCGCGCGAGGCCTATGACCGCCTGAAGGCGCAGTTGCGCGACTTGGCACCGCAGTCGGCGCTGACCTCCCTGCCGAAGCCGACGGGCCGCCTGGAGATCGACAAGCTCTATTTCACGATCCCCGGCACCGACCGGCACGTGCTCAAGGGCCTGTCCTTCGCCGTCCAGCCGGGGGCGGCGCTCGGCATCGTCGGGCCGAGCGGCGCCGGCAAGACCACGCTGGCGCGGCTCGCCTGCGGCCTGCTGCGCCCGACCCTCGGGTCGGCCCGGCTCGACGGCATCGACCTCTTCGCCTGGTCGCCGGACGACCGCGGCCGCTGGGTCGGCTACGTGCCGCAGGAGCCGGTGATCATCGCCGGCACGGTGCGCGAGAACATCGCGCGGCTGACCGAGCCGCACGACGAGGAGATCGTGCGCGTCGCCAAGCTGGCCGGCGCGCATGACGCCATCCTGCGCCTGCCGCAGGGCTACGACACCGAGCTCGGCGAGGGCGCCGTCATCCTGTCCGGCGGCATGCGCCAGCGCCTGTCGCTGGCGCGCGCGATGTACGGCGCGCCGCCGCTCATTGTCATGGACGAGCCGACCACCCATCTGGATCCGAGCGGCGAGGAGCACCTCGCGCGCACCATCGCCGCCATCCGCCAGGCCGGCCAGACCCTGATCATGGTCAGCCATCGCATCAGCTTGATCACACGGCTCGACCGCCTGGCGGTCCTGCGCGACGGCCGGATCGAGCGGATCGGCTCGCCGCAGGAGATCACCAAGGAGTTCCGCGCCGGGCTGCCGCAGGGCCAGGCCGGCCAGCAGCAGCCGCAGGCCGGGCCGGCGCCGGCGCAGCCGCGCGCGGTGCCGGCCGCCGCAGCCCCGGGCTCGTGAGGAGGGACGCGATGACGACAGCCGCAGCAACGTCGCCAGGGGCGCCGCACCGGACGACGAGCGTCGTCGGCGAGGGCGCGCCGGCGCGCTTGCCGGCCGTCCAGCCTTCGCTTTCCCTGGTCCCGTGGATCGTCGCCGGAAGCGTGCTGATCGCCGTGACCTTCGTCGGCGTCGGCGGCTGGGCCGCCATCGCGCCGCTCAACAGCGCCGCCATCGCCGTGGGCAAGGTCAGCGTCGAGGGCGACCGCAAGGTCGTGCAGCATCTCGAGGGCGGGATCGTGCAGCAGGTCCTGGTCAAGGACGGCGACAAGGTCGAGCCCGGCCAGGTCCTGATCCAGCTCGACGACACGCGCGCGCGGGTGGAGCTGCAGGCGATCAGCGGCCAAATCACGTCCATCGAGGCCGGGATCGCCCGGCTTGAGGCCGAGCGCGACGGCAGGACCGAGCCGCGTTTCCCGCGCAACCTCCAAGAGAAGGCGAAGGCCAGCCCGGAGATCTCCGAGATCGTCGAGACGCAGAAGAACCTGTTCGCGAGCCGGAAGGCGGCGTCGGAGAACCGGATCGGCATGCTGCGCCAGCGCATCGCCCAGGCGCGCGAGGAGATCCGCGGCACCGAGGCCGTGATGGGCGGCCAGGCGCGCCAGATCGCCATCATCCGCGACGAGCTCGTCGGGCTCCGGCAGCTGTTCGAGAAGGGCAACATCACGCGCCAGCGCCTCCTGGCGCTGGAGCGCGAGCAGGCGGCGCTCGAGGGCCAGCGCGGCGACCACATCGCCACGATCGCCCGCACGCAGCAGAAGATCGCCGAGGCCGAGATCGCGGTCATCGACACGAGCAACCAGCGCGTGAACGACGCGATCGCAGAGCTGGAGAAGCTGCAGACCCAGCTCGCCGTCCTCGTCGAGCGGCGCGCTGCGGCCGAGGACATCGTGAAGCGCCTGGACGTGCGCGCGCCGCGCTCGGGCATCGTGGTCGGCCTTGCCGTCAACTCGACGGGTGCGGTCATCGCGCCGCGCGAGCGGCTCATGGACATCGTGCCGCAGGACGAGGCGCTGGTCGTCGAGGCGCGCGTGCGCCCGCTGGACATCGACGTGGTGCATGAAGGCTTGCCGGCGGAGGTCCGTCTCTCCGCCTACACCGCGCGGCGCACGCCGACGGTGCCCGGCAAGGTGAAGTCCATCTCGGCCGACCTCGTCACCGACCAGAAGACCGGCGAGGGCTACTACCGCGCCATCATCGAGCTGGCGCCCGGCGCGCTCGACAAGATCGAGGAGGTCGCGCTCTACCCCGGCATGCCCGTCGAAGTGATGATCGTGACCGGCGAGCGGACGGCGCTGGAGTACCTGGCGCAGCCGATTCTCGCCAGCATCAACCGGTCGCTGCGCGAGGATTGACCCGTTGAGCGCCGCGCTCGCCGCCCGCCGGGCACCGGACGGCACGCTGGAGCTGGCGCTCGCCGGCCGATGGACCCTGGCGTCCCTGGCTGCCGTCGATGCGGCGCTGCGGGAGGCCGCGGCGGCCGCGCCGGCCCGCGCCCGCATCGACCTGGCGGCCGTCGAGGCGATGGACGCCGCCGGCGCCTGGCTGGTGTGGCGGACCGAGCAGGCGCTCGGCGCGGCGGGAACGGCGGTCGTCACCGCGCCAGGCGGGCACGCGCATATCCTGTCTGTGGTCCGCCAGTCCGGCTCGGCGCCGTGCGAGGAGCGCCCGCCGGAGCGGTCGCTCGCCGCGTTCTTCGCCCGCGTCGGCGCCGGCACGATCGCGGCCGCGCAGCACGGGCGCGAGCTGCTCGGCTTCTTCGGCCTGTGCTGCGTCTATCTGGCGCGGACGGCGGCCCGGCCAGGTCGCCTGCGCCTCGGCGCCGTCACCACGACGCTGGAGAGGGCCGGGCTCGACGCGCTCCCGATCGTCGGCCTGCTCTGCTTCCTGATCGGCGTCGTGCTCGCCTATCAGAGCGTCGACCAGCTCGCGCGCTTCGGCGCCGAGCAGCTCACCGTGAACGTTCTCGGCATCTCGGTCCTGCGCGAGTTCGGCGTCCTGATCACGGCGGTCATCGTCGCCGGCCGGAGCGCCAGCGCCTTCTGCGCGCAGATCGGCAGCATGGTCGCCAACCAGGAGGTCGACGCCATGCGGGCCCTCGGCCTCGACCCGATCGACGTCCTCGTCGTTCCGCGCGTCGTGGCGCTGGTCGTCGCGATGCCGCTGCTCACCTTCTATGCCGACATGGCAGCGCTGCTCGGCGGCGGCATGTTCGTGGTCCTGCGCCTGGAGATGACGCCCGGCCAGTTCATCGAGATCCTCGCCGACGCGATCCGCACCAACACGTTCGTCGTCGGCCTGGTGAAGGCCCCCGTCTTCGGCGGCACGATCGCGCTGATCGGCTGCTACGAGGGACTGCGCGTCTTCGGCGGTGCCGATGCTGTCGGCCGCCAGACGACCCAGGCGGTGGTGGCCTCGATCTTCTTCGTCATCGTCCTCGACGCAGCCTTCTCCATCATCTTCTCGATCCTGCGGGTCTGACGATGGGGACGGGTGCCGCCGAGGGGAGCGGGGCGCTGGAGAGCGCAGATGCGGAGAGCGTGGTGCGCGTGCGCGGCCTGCGCACGGCCTTCGGCGCCCAGGTCGTGCATGACGGCCTCGACCTCGACGTGCGGCGCGGCGAGATCCTGGGCATCGTCGGCGGCTCCGGCACGGGCAAGTCCGTCCTCCTGCGCATGATCCTCGGGCTCGACAGGCCGGTTGCTGGCAGCGTCGAGGTCCTGGGCCGTCGCGTCGTGCCCGGCACCGGCAGCGCCGAAGACCGCGACCTGCGCCGGCGCTGGGGCGTCCTGTTCCAGGACGGCGCGCTGTTCAGCTCCCTGACCGTTGCCGAGAACGTGGCACTGCCGCTCAAGGTCCACGCCGACCTGCCGCCGGCGCTCGTCAAGGAACTGGTTGACCTCAAGCTTGCGCTGGCCGGCCTGGCGCCGAGCGCCGGGGCCAAGCTGCCGAGCCAGCTCTCCGGCGGCATGCGCAAGCGCGCCGGGCTGGCCCGCGCCCTCGTCCTCGATCCCGAGATCCTTTTCCTCGACGAGCCGACGGCCGGGCTCGACCCGATCGGCGCAGCCGCGTTCGACCGCCTCGTCCTCGACCTCTCGCGCTCGCTCCGCCTAACGCTGGTCATGGTGACGCACGACCTCGATACCCTGGTTGCCGTCTGCGACCGGATCGCCGTCCTTATCGACAAGCGGATCCGCATCGGCACGCTGGCCGACCACCTGATCGACCCGCATCCCTGGATGCAGGCCTATTTCCGCGGCCCGCGCGGCCGCGCGGCGCAGATCGACGGCGGCCGGGCGCTGCCGGCCGCCGCAATCGACCCGACCCAGGCGGCGCGCTAGGCTGCGCTCACGTCACGTCAACGAGCAACGCAGGAGAGGCACGGATGGCGAAGGCAATCACGCCGAAGGGGATGCACCCGCCGATCGGCATGTACACGCACGGCATGGCTGCCGTCGGCGAGGTCGTTGTCGTGGCCGGCCAGGTCGGAATCGACCCGACGGGCAAGCTGGCCGGACCCGATGTCGAGAGCCAGACGCGCCAAGCGCTGGAGAACATCGGGCATGTGCTGAAAGCAGCGGGCTGCCGCTGGTCGGACGTCGTGCGGATGCAAACCTTCCTCACGGGCCCC
>JAEULF010000269.1 GCA_016793965.1 Alphaproteobacteria bacterium
GAGCAGCAGCGGCCTGATCACCACCAACGTGAAGTAAGCGAAGATCGCGAAGCTGAAGGCCACGGGCACGTGGAAGCCGATACCGAGCTTGCGGCAGATCTCCACCTCGCGCAGAGCCCAGGAGACGAAGGCGCCCAGCGCGCAGATCGTGATGAGCTGCCAGAGCCCGCCCTCCTTCAGGGGCGCGAAGGCCAGCCCGTAGCTCAGGTCGGGCGGCGCGATGCTGATCTGCCAGGGATTCCATGTCGGGCCGAGCGCCGCGCCCCACATGATCAGCGCGATCCCGACGAAGGAGAAGAAGATCGTCGTGACGCCGAAGAAGCCGACGTAGAACGGCCCGAACCAGAAGTCGAAAAGGTCGCCGCCGAGCAGCGTGCCGCCGCGCACCCTGTACTTTCTCTCGAAGCTAAGCATGGCCATGGCTGGATCCCCCGGTCGGGAGCGAGCGAGCGCGCCTGCGGCGCGCCGCCCCTTCAGCAGCGGGGGAGGCGACCCGTCCGGGTCGCCCGCCCCCGCCGCCGTCCGCGGTCGCTCCTACTTTTTCGGCGGGAGCGGCGACAGTTGAGCAGCGGAGCTCACCTTCATCGCGCGCGGACCTTCGATCCAGTTGAACCGGTCGGTGCTGAGCAGGATGAAGTGGATCAGCAACGCCAGCCCGAACAGGAACGTGAACAGCGCGACGAGGACCCGCCGCGGATCGAACAGAAGCCACAAGCGCCACATTGCTCGTCCTCCTATGCCACGTAGGTGATCAACGAGCTCGCGGTCGTGCTCACGCCGTCGAGGAGCGAGGAATAGCCCTTCGCGCTCGGCAGCCACGGCCGCCACATCCACGCGAGGATGTGGGCGACGATGGCGACCACCGTGAACATGATGAAGCTCGACATGAAGATGCCGTGGAACTCACGGGCCTCGTTCTCGGTCAGGCCCGAGAGCGATCCCTTTCCGTCCGAATTGGCCATCTGCTGCATACCTCCGTACTGGGCTTCAGGGCCGTTACCGCGCAGGTCCCGCGCGGCAGGGACCGTCGTCAGGGCTCTCCCGACGACGAGCTCTTGGCCGGCGCGCGCCCGGCTGGTCGGCGTGGCGGCCCGCTCGCCCCGGTCATGCGGGCTGACCCTCTCGGAGCGCCGCGCGCACGCGCTCGACGCGCGCGACCGTGACGCGATCCTCCCCGGCGCTGCGCGCGTCGCGCTCGGCGCGGTCGCGCATGCGCTTGGCGGCGGAGATGCGCACGAGGATCGGCTCCATCTCGACCAGCTCGTCGAGCCGGCGGTGCGCGTCCTCGTCCCAGGGCGCGGCGGCCGCCGGCGCCAGGCGCGACGGCGTGGCCTCGACGCGGTCCATGTCTGTGGCCAGGGGCAGGATGTGGAACAGCGCGTCGAACAGCGCGTTGCACAGCTCCTGCACGATGTAGGTCGCGCCGGCGTAGCCCATGAACGGCGTGCCGGCATGGCGCCTGATGATCGCGCCGGGGAAAGACGCCGGGATGTAGGCCGCGCGCCCGCCGGACTCGGCGAGGTACATGCGCTCGTTGTAGCTGCCGAACATCACGAGCGGCGGCTTCTCGCGCACGGCCCGGCGCACGGCATCGTTGTCCGTCTTCGCGCCGGCGCACCGCGCGAAGGAGAACGTGCAGGGCAGCCCCAGCTCCGTCTCCAGGAAGTGGCGCACGCCGCGCGCGTAGGTCTCGCTCGCCACGATGGCGAAGCTCGCCGTGCCGAAGAAGTCCTGCGTGACCGACCGCCAGAGGTCCCAGAGCGGCTTGATCGTCGTGTGCTTCTCGCGCTCGATGAACGGCTCGGGATCGAGGCCGAGCAGGCCGCCCAGCGCGCGCAGGAACTTGGTCGTGCTGTGCAGGCCGATCGGCGCCTGCAGGTACGGCCGGTCCAGCGCGTCGCAGAGCATCCGCCCGAACTCGCGGTACATGCAGACGTTGACGTCGGCGTCGACCAGCCGGGGCACGTCGGCCAAGTGGCTCCCGAGCGGGAAGACCATGTTGACCTCGGCGCCTATTCCCTCGACCAGGCGGCGGATCTCCGCCAGGTCGGACGGCGCGTTGAACGTTCCGTAGATAGCGCCGACGATGTTGACGCGCGGCTTCTGCCCCGGCTGGCGCGGCTTGCGCTCGGGGATGCGCTTGGCGCCGTACTCCGTCCAAAGCCAGTAGAGGGCACGGTTGGCGCTCTGCCACTGGTCCTCGTCGATGGTGCGCGGCAGGAAGCGCTGGATGCCGCTGCCCTCCGGCGTGACGCCGCCGCCGATCATCTCGGCGATCGACCCTGTCACGACGACGGACGGCAGGCCCGGGTCCAGCGTCCTGTGCGCCCGCTTCATCGCCTTCTCGGTGCCGTGCTGGCCGAGCTCCTCCTCGGCGAGCCCCGTGACGACGATCGGCAGCTCGTGCGGCGGCAGCGCGTCCGTGTAGTGCAGCACCGACGTCACCGGCAGGTTCTCGCAGCCGACCGGGCCGTCGATGATGACCTGCAGGCCCTTGATCGCCGTGAAGACGTAGACCGAGCCCCAGTAGCCGCCCGCGCGATCGTGGTCGAGGACCAGCATCAGCCCATCTCCTCCGCCTTGCGCTGCTTCGCCTTCGCGGCGAGCTGCTTCCGGTGGCGGTCGCGGAACTCCGGCCGGTCCTTCGGCGCGTCCTGCCAGATGCCGGCGGCATGGCCCGTGCCGACGCCGGCGAAGAAGCTGCGCATGGCGTCGAAGCGCGGCTTGCTCGCCAGCGCCGCGTTGATCACCTGCGCCAGCGAGCCGGCGCCCGCCGGGCCCATGAGCGGGCGCGCCGAGATCAGGTTGGTGAAGTAGAGGGCAGGGATCGCCCGCTCCTTCGCCTTCTGCACGACCGGCGTCGTGCCGACGGCGAGGTCCGGGTTGAACTCCTCCATCGCCGCCAGGTCCTGCTCGAGCGATGCGCGGAACTGCACGCGCACGCCCTTGGCCTCCAGCCAGGCGCGGTCGGCGTCCGACCAGGCGGAGCGCGCGCACGCCGTGCCGACGTAGCGCAGGTCGGCGCCGCTCTCGACGAGCAGCCGACCGACCAGAAGCTCGGACCCCTCGTAGCCGGACAGCGTCACGCGCCCGGCGATCGGCGACCGCGCGAGCGCCGCCTTGATCGCCGGCAGGATTCGCGCTTTCGCTGCATCGACGGCGGCATGGGCGACGCCGCAAGCCGCGCCGATGGCGTCGAGCCAATCCGCCGTGCCGTCGAGGCCGACCGGCGCCGATCCGACGATCCTGCGTCCCGCCGCCTCGAACTCGCGGAAGGTCGCGGCGTAGAATGGATGGATGGCGGCGACGGCCGCGCAGTCGAGAGCGGCATAGAGCTCGCGCCACTCGCGCGTCGGCACCGCGGGTCCTGCCGCGAGGCCGAGCGGCTCCAGCATCATGCCGATGCCGACAGGGTCGGCCGGGAACATCTCGCCGACGAGCGTCACGGTCGGCCGCTGGCTGCGGCCGGTGCGGGGCGCCTGCACCGGGCCATGCTCGACCTCCGAGCGCGCGTACTTGAGCATGGCGCCCGCCAGCACGTCCTTCGCCTCGGCATGCGTCGGAACGCCGAATCCCGGCACGTCGATGCCGATGATGCGGACGCCGTCGATCTCCTTCGGCAGCAGCCGCAGCGGCACGCCGGACGCCGTGGGCACGCAAAGGTTGGTGACGACGACGGCGTCGACCTTCTCCGGGTCGGCAAGCTTGAACACCGCCTCGCGGATGTCCTCGAACAGCTTGCCCGTGACCAGCGTCTCCGAGCTGAACGGCACGTAGCCGACGGTGCGCCGCGCGCCGTAGAAATGCGAGGTGAAGGTCAGGCCGTAGACGCAGCAGGCCGATCCCGAGAGCACGGTCGCCGTCCGGCGCATGCGCAGGCCGACGCGCAGCGACCCGAAGGCCGGGCACATGCTCTGCGGCTGGTCGTGCGGGCCGACCGGGTAGTCCGCGGCATAGCGCGCGAGGGTCTCGCTCTGGCCCGCCGCCGCCGCTGCGCGGCGCAATTCGTCCTTGCCGGCATGGCAGCCCAGCCCGTCGGCCGCAGCCGCGCCGGCGGCAGGAGCCGCCGCCGGCGCGGGGCTTGCCGCGCGCGCGCCATCGTCTTGCATCGGCGCCGCGCCCGCTCCGTCATAGACGACCTCGGCCCGAGCATGGCCGGCGGCGTCGGTGCGCAGCCCCAGATCGCTCATGTGCCTCGCGCTCCCGCTGCTTCAGACGGCGTCGTAGACGACCTCGAGCGACTTCCTCGCGACGACGGCCTTGCCGAGCATGTCGGCGTCCGAGGCGGGATCGAGCGTCACGCCGCGGCCGACGGCCTCGCCCTTGAAGAGGCCGAGCAGCGAGTCCTGGCTGAGCGGCTTCGGGCGCACCGGGGGCGCCTCGGCGACGCCCTTGCCGAGCTGCTCGAAGAGCGGCGCCCAGGGCGTGCCCGGCCGGCCGATGATCTCGTAGTTGGCGCTCTTGCGGCGGATCTCGTCATTGGCCGGGATGGCGGCCAGGACGGGGATGCCGGCCGCGTCGGCGAAGGCCTGCGCCTCCCCGGTGCCGTCGTCCTTGTTCACGACCAGCCCGGCCACGCCGACATTGCCGCCGAGCTTCCGGAAGTACTCGACCGCCGAGCAGACGTTGTTCGCGACGTAGAGCGACTGCAGGTCGTTCGATCCGACGACGATGACCTTCTGGCACATGTCGCGAGCGATCGGCAGGCCGAAGCCGCCGCAGACCACGTCGCCGAGGAAATCGAGCAGGACGTAGTCGAAGCCCCACTCGTGGAACCCCAGCTTCTCCAGCAGCTCGAAGCCGTGGATGATGCCGCGCCCGCCGCAGCCGCGGCCGACCTCCGGACCGCCGAGCTCCATGGCGAAGACGCCGTCGCGCTTGAAGCAGACGTCGCCGATGCCGACCTGCTCGCCCGCGAGCTTCTTCTTCGACGAGGTCTCGATGATGGTCGGGCAGGCGCGGCCGCCGAACAGGAGCGACGTGGTGTCGCTCTTGGGGTCGCAGCCGATCAGGAGCACGCGCTTGCCCTGCTGCGCCATCATGTAGGACAGGTTGGCGAGCGTGAAGCTCTTGCCGATGCCGCCCTTGCCGTAGATCGCGATGATCTGCGTCTGCTTGGTCGGCGGCGCCGTCGGGACGGGATCGGGCTCGACCGCCGCCTCCTTCCGGAGGTGGTCGCGCACGCCCTCGTGCACCGCGCCCTGGAGGATCGACGCAGCCGCGCCGCCGCACGCCATGCTCATGTCCATGCGCTGTCTCTCCAGTCCAGGATCATCTTCAGGCACGACGAGTCGCCGAACGCGGTGCGGTAGGCCTGCTCCGCGTCGGCGGCCCGGTGACGGTGCGAGATCAGGCCGTCGAGCGAGAGGCGCCCGGACTCGATGAGAGTCTTGACGGCATGCAGATCCGGCTCGCGCCACTCGGCGGCGACGCGAAGGCGGGCCTCGCGCATGAAGGCCGGGGGGAAGGCGAAGGCGAGCCGCTCGCTGTAGAAGCCGGCGAGCACGATCTCGCCGCCCGGCGCGAGGCGCCCGATCAGGCTGTCGAGCAGCGACGCGTCGCCGCTGACGTCGTAGACGGCGCGATAGTCGCGCCGCGGGTCGGCGTCCGGATGGAGCACGACGTAGCCGTTCGCGCCCGTCGCGCGCCCGGCGTCGCGCTCCCAGACGACCGGCGGCACGTCGGAACCGAGCACGGCCAGGCGCGCAAGCAACCGGCCGAGGACGCCGTGGCCGACGATCAGCTCGGGCAGCCGCGCTCCGGGAGCCGCGACGGCATGCTGGGCCGTCGCCGCCAGGGCAAGGAGCGTCGCATGCTCCGCGAGGCGCTCGCTGACCGGGATGCTGCGCGCACCGGGCAGCACTACGCGCGCCGCGGCGCCGCCGAACAGGCTGCGCACGCCGGTGAATCCGCGCGACCCTGGCACGAAGACGCGCTCGCCGACCAGCCGCCCGGAGTCCGGGCCGGCCAAGCTGACCCGCCCGACCGACTCGTAACCCGGCACGAGCGGGTAGCCCATGCCCGGGAAATCGGGCATCCGGCCCGACCAGAGCAGGCGCTCCGTTCCCGTGCTGACGCCGCTCCACTCGATGTCGACGACGATGTCCTGTGCGCCGGGCTCCGCCAAGGCCACGCGATTGAGCGCGAGGCTTCCCGGCTTCTCTAGGACCACGGCGACGGTGTCCATCGGCGGCCTCCCCGGCCGGGGCGCGTTGACCGCTGCCCCTTCATGTATGTCAGCCTAGAATGACAGTTACATATGTCAAGATCAATTTACATTGCCATCAAGCTTGACGTCGCGCGGCGATCACTTGAGTCAGCAGGGGCAGACGGGTCGGGAGCGACCGCCCGCGGTCAAAGCCCGCGGCCATCAGCAGCGACCCAATCTCGGCAACGGTGCGCGCGCGCCCGCTGCCCATCGCCAGCAGATAGAAGCCGAAATAGGCGTCACCGACCGGCTCAGCTCCGGGCGTTCCCGCCAACGGCTCGGCAACCAGGAGCGTGCCGCCGATCGGGAGCGCACGGTGGGCTGCCTTGAGGATCGCCAGCACCGCCGCGTCATCGTGATCGTGCAGGACGCGCACGATCGAGACGAGATCGGCCCCGTTCGGCAACGGGTCCACGAGGAAGTCCAGCGCATGCGCCACAGCGCGGTCGCGCAGGCCGAGTTCGTCGAAGCGCGCCTGCGCCAGCGCCGCCACAGCCGGCAGGTCGGCCAGCATCAGGCGCAACTTCGGCCAGCGCTCGGCCGCAGCGGCGAGGAACACGCCGGCGCCGCCGCCGACGTCGAGCAAGCAGCGATGCTGGCGCATCGGGTAGGCGTCGAGGATCTCGGCAGCGATGAAGGATTGCGACGCAGCCATAAGCGCCGAGTAGGGCACCACCCCGTCGCTCGGCAGCGCGGCCGGCCGGTCGGTGCCGGCATAGGGCCAGAACCCGGCCAGCGCCCCTGCCGGCCGCTCGCCGCGCAGCAAGGCGACGGGGTCCTGGAGATCGGCATAGAGCAGGGCATGATGCTCGATCAGCGGCCCCAGCGCCGGATTGCCGCGGAGGGCGGCCCCCAGGACCCCGAGACCGAAGCGCCCGCCACGGCGCGGCGCGACCAGGCCCAAGGCGGCTGCCGCGCGCAGCAGGCGCTCCGCCGCGCCCGGCGACAGCCCGGTCCGCTCGGCCACCACGGCTGGCGCGCACGGCGATCCGGCAAGCACGTCGAACAGGCGCAACCGCACGCAGGCCAGGAGCACCTGCGAGTAGACGAATCCCGCGCAGAGATCGAACAGCGCGCGCGCCTGGCGGCGTGCGATCGGTCGCGTGAAGGGCAGCATGGCCGCCCAACGCTGGAAGCGGGAGCTGGCAAGCCAGCGGTCGCGCAGCGCAAGCAACCGGTCGAGCATGCTGCAGCGCCCGTCGGCCCCGTCAGGCAGCCGACCGCGCCAGCCTTCTGGGCATCAGGCGACGCGCCTCGGAGGCGATCAAGGCGCGCAGCTCGTCGGCGCGCGCACATGGCGGGATCGCATCGATCGCCCGTGCGACGAGGCGCTCGAGGTGCGCGACCGTGCCGGGAATGCCGAGCGCCGCGACCACGCTCGGCCGCCCGAGCGCCGCGTCGCGCGCGGTCGGCTTGCCGATCTCGTCCTCGTCGCTTGCCGCGTCGCGCAGGTCGTCTGCGACCTGATAGGCCTCGCCCAACGTTTCGCCGAGCTGCCGCCAGCCGTCCGGCGACGCGCCGGCGGCGACAGCGCCCGCCACCGCGGCAGCGGAGAACAGCGACCCGGTCTTCGCCCGGTGGTACTCGCGCAGATCGGCCTTGGGCTCGCATTCCCACGCCTGGCCGGCCACGATGCCCGCTGGCATGCCGACCGACCGCGCGATCACGAGCGTCAATGGCACGATGCGTTGCGGCGCGCAGGCGACCTGCGCCACTGCCTGGAACGCCAGGACGATCAACGCGTCGCCCGCCAGCACCGCCAACGGCTCGCCGAACGCGCGATGCACCGAGGGCTTGCCGCGCCGGGTCGCAGCGTCGTCGAAGCATGGCAGGTCGTCATGCACGAGCGAGGCGCAGTGCAGGAGCTCGATCGCCGCCGCAGCCGCGTCCGGCAATGCCTGGTCGTCGCTGCCGCAGGCCCCCGCCACTGCCAGGCAGAGGCGCGGCCGTACGCGTGCTCCCTGCGGGAACACCGCGTGGCGCATCGCTTCCGCCAGCCGCGGCGGACTGCCGGTGCCTTCAGCCAAGTCGAGGGCAGCATGCAACGCGCGCTCGATGCGTCCGACCGTGTCCATGATGGGCCTCCAGGGACAACTGTACACGAATAATGACACTCAATATGTCATGTTGTATAGACACATCCTGACGTCGGACCCCATCGCTCTGGAGCCAGGGCAACGCTTGCGCACCGACCGTGTCATCGTGATCGGCGCCGGGATCGGCGGGCTGACCGCCGCGCTGGTGCTCGCGGCGGATGGCCTTGATGTGACCGTCGTCGAGCGCGCCGACGAGCCCGGCGGCAAGCTGCGCGAGGCAACCCTCGGTTCGGCCCGCATCGATGCCGGGCCGACTGTCTTCACCATGCGGTGGGTGCTCGAGGAGATCCTGGCCGCAGCCGGGGCGTCGCTCGCTGCCGAGCTGACGCTCCGACCGGCTGCGCTCTTGGCGCGCCATGCCTGGAGCGAGCGCGCGAGACTCGACCTCTTCGCGGACATCGAGCGATCCGCGGACGCTGTCGGCGCATTCGCCGGCGCGGCCGAGGCGCGCCGCTTCCGCGCCTTCAGCGCGCGCGCGCGCAGCGTCTACCGCGCGCTGGAGCGGCCGTTCATCCGGGCGCAGCGCGTCAGCCCCTGGTCGCTGACGCGCGATTGCGGTCTGCGCGGCATCGGCAGCCTGCTGAGCATCGCGCCGCATGCGACGCTATGGCAGGCCCTCGGCGCGCATTTCGAGGATGGGCGGCTGCGCCAGCTGTTCGGCCGCTATGCGACTTATGTCGGCTCCTCGCCGTTCCAGGCGCCGTCGACCCTGATGCTGATCGCGCACGTCGAGCAGGACGGCGTGTGGCTGGTCGAGGGCGGCATGCATCGGATCGCGCGCTTGCTGGCGCGGCTGGCTGCGACGAAAGGAGCGCGCCTGCGCTATGCCGCGGAAGCGAGCGAGATCCAGCTTGAGGGCGGCCGCGTTGCCGCGGTCCGCCTGAGCACGGGCGAGCGCATCGAGGCCGATGCCGTCATCGTCAACGCCGACGTCGCGTCCCTGGCCGGCGGCAAGCTCGGCCGCGATGCGGCCGCGGCCGTGCCTGCGATGCCGCGCGCCGGCCGCTCGCTCTCCGCCGTCACCTGGGCGCTGGTGGCCGAGACCGAAGGGTTTCCGCTGCAGCGCCACAACGTGTTCTTCTCCAGCGACTACGCGGCCGAGTTCGAGGACATCTTCCGCTGCGCGCGGCTCCCGCTGTCGCCCACCGTCTATGTCTGCGCGCAGGACCGCGATGGCGGCGCGGATCGAGCGGCGCGCGGGCCGGAGCGGCTGCTCTGCCTCGTCAACGCGCCGCCGACCGGCGACACGCATCCTTTCGACGCCACGGAGATCGAGCAATGCGCGGACCGGACCTTCGGCCTGCTGCGCCGCTGCGGACTGACGGTTCGCCGCAGGCCCGAGCTGACGGCGGTGACGACGCCCGCAGGTTTCGAGCGCCTGTTCCCGGGGACGGGCGGGGCGCTCTACGGCCAGGCGACGCACGGCTGGAAGGCGTCCTTCGCCAGGCCGACGGCGCGCACGCGGATTCCGGGCCTGTACCTCGCGGGGGGCAGCGCGCATCCGGGAGCGGGCTTGCCGATGGCGGCCCTGTCCGGGCGGATGGCAGCGTCCTGCCTGATGGCGGATCGCTCGGGGCGGAGCCCGGCGCGACGCATGGGGGGCCACGCTTCGACGCCCGGGTCGCGCCCGGCGGCTACGCCTGGTGGTACGCCGACGCGCTGAGCGACGACGGGCGCCACGCCCTGTCGATCATCGCCTTCGTCGGCAGCGTGTTCTCGCCCTACTACGCCTGGGCGCGCAGAGGCGGGAATGCGGAGCCGCTCGACCACTGCGCGCTGAACGTCGCGCTCTACGGTCCCGGGTCTCGCTGGACGATGACGGAGCGCGGCCGCCGCAGCGTCCATGCGGAGCGCGACGCGCTGGCGATCGGGCCGAGCAGCCTGCGCTGGGACGGCGCCGGCCTGACGATCGCCATAGACGAGATCGCCGTGCCGCTGCCCGTCCGCGTGCGCGGCAGGGTGCGCGTCATGCCGTCGGCGCCGAGCGGCCTTGCCCTGGCGCTCGACGGGCGGGGCCGCCACCGCTGGTGGCCGCTGGCGCCATGCGCCCGGGTCGAGGTCGCGCTCGACCGGCCTCGGCTGCGTTGGTCGGGAGGCGGCTATCTCGACGCCAATGCCGGCGACGAACCGCTCGAAGCCGCCTTCAGCCGCTGGACTTGGTCGCGCGCGGCGCTGCGCGAGGGTGCCGCCGTCCTCTACGACGTCGCGCTGCGCGACCGCGCCGAGGCTGCAGCGCCGATCGCCTTGCGCTTCGACGGGCGCGGCGGCGTCCAGGCCTTCGCGCCGCCGCCCATGGCCGCGCTGCCGCCGACGCTCTGGCGCATGCGGCGCGAGGCCCGGTCGGAGAACGCGGTCGGCGTCGAGCGGACGCTCGAGGATGCGCCGTTCTACGCGCGGTCGCAGCTGACGGCGGAACTGCTCGGCGAGCGGGTCACGGCGATGCACGAGAGCCTGTCCCTCGATCGATTCCGCAGCCCTTGGGTGCAGGCCATGCTGCCGTTCCGCATGCCCAGGCGCGCCTAGCCGCCGTCGGTCCCTTGGCGCCCTTCCGCAGCGACCTTGCGCCGGTCGTAGCGGCGGAGCTCCAGGAGCTCGCGCACGCCGAAGGCCAGGACGCCGCCGAAGACAAGCGCCAGCTCGAGCGCTACGACCCAACCCGAGTCCGTGCCGTCCCCTCCCCGTCCGCCACGCCTCAGGCCGTGCCGCGCGCCTCGCGCTCGCGCCTCTCCAGGCGCTCGAACAGCTCGATCACCCAAGCGGCGCGCCCGGCGAGGTCCCACCACCGGATGTCCGCCCCGGCCGGCGGCGCCGGCGCCGCAGCCACGGCCGCGACGAGGAATCGCGTCTCGTCGAGGGCCGGCACATGCAGGCCGCTCTGGGCCGACAGCGCCGAGGAGGCGATCCGCGGCAGCAAGCGCAGCATCCGCCCGGCCGGCACGACGGCGCGGCGCGAGACCGAGTCCAGCCCCTGTCGCTCGACCTGCCGGCCGATCTCCGCATAGAGGTGCCGGGCGGCCTGGATCGCCGGCCGGCAACCCGCCGGAAGCGCCGCAATCCCGGCACCAGACCGCGCATAGAGCGCGTCGGCCGCGCCCAGCAGACGCCGCACGGTCCGGCCGAGCGCATGGCTGTAAGACGGCGCCGCCAGGAAGCGCTCCGGGTCGATGCCCTCGGCGCGCAGCCAATCGAGCGGCAGGTAGAGCCGCCCGGCGCACGCGTCCTCGCCGACGTCGCGCGCAATGTTGGTGAGCTGCATGGCGACGCCGAGATCGCAGGCGCGGGCGACCACCTCGGGCGCGCGCCGCCCCATCAGCACGCTCATCATGGCGCCGACCGTGCCGGCCACGCGCGCGGCATAGGCCTGCAGCTCCGCGAGCGTCTCGTAGCGCCGGCCGGCCGCGTCCCAGGCGAAGCCCTCGATCAGCGCCTCCGGCAGCGCGCGCGGCATGGCGAAGTGCGCCACCATGGCCGCGAAGGCGCGATCGGCGACGATGTCGAGCGGCCGGCCCGCATAGGCGCGGTCGAGCCGGTCGCGCAGGCGATCGACCGCTTCGGCCGCGCCGCCGCCCAGGTCGATCTCGTCGTCGGCGACGCGGCAGAAGGCGTAGAGCGCGCAAGCTGGGTCGCGCAGGGAGCGCGGCAGCAGCAGGGCGGCGGTCGAGAACGTGCGCGAGCCTTGCCGCAGCGCGACGCGGCAGGCCGCCATGTCGGCCCGGCGGCGCGCTGCGTCGTCCCTATCGAGCCAGGTCGCGTGCATCCGGCACCACCTTGTCGAGAATCCGCGCCGAGGAGAGGACGCCCGGCAGTCCCGCGCCGGGATGCGTTCCCGCGCCGACGAGGTAGAGCCGGTCGATCTCCTCGCTCCTATTGTGCGGCCGAAACCATGCGCTTTGCCAGAGGACAGGTTCGAGCCCGAAGGCAGCCCCCTGGAACGACAGGAGGCGGTCGCGAAAGTCCTGCGGCGTCGTCACGCGCGAGGTGACGACCTGCTCGGCCAGCCCGGGCAGGAGGGTCGCGGCCAAGTGGCGCTCGATCGCCTGCCGGTACGGCTCGGCCTGCTGGCTCCAGTCGATGCCGCCGCCCAGGTGGGGGACGGGCGACAGGACGTAGAAGGCGTCGCAGCCCGCCGGCGCCAGCGACGGGTCGGTGGCCGTCGGCCGGTGCAGGTAGAGGCTGAAATCCGCGGCAAGCACCTTGCGCGAGAAGATGTCGGCGAGGAGCGCCCGGTAGCGCGGTCCCATCAGGATCGTATGGTGCGGCACCTCGGGATAGCGCCGGCGCGTGCCGAAGTACCAGACGAACAGGCCGTTTGAGTAGCGCGCGCCCTCGATGCGCCGGTCGGTCCAGCGCCTGCGATGCGCGGACGGGAGCAGGTGCCGGTACGTCCACGCCGAGTCGGCATTGGACACGACGATGTCGGCCGCGATCGTCTCGCCGGACGCCAGCCGCACGCCCACGGCCCTGCCGCCCGCGACCAGGATCTCCGTCGCTTCCGCGCCGCAGCGCAGCGCGCCGCCCTGCCCCGCGACCAGGTCGGCGAGGCCCTGCACCAGCCGTCCCGTGCCGCCCATCGCCGACCATACGCCCCAGCGCCGCTCCAAATGCGCGATGAGCGCGTAGATCGAGGCGACGCTGAACGGGTTGCCGCCGATCAGCAGGGGGTGGAAGCTCAGCACCATGCGCAGGCGCGGGTCGCGCACGTGCTTGGCGACCAGGCCGTGGACCGTGCGGTAGCTCTCGAGCCGGAGCATGGCAGGAACGATGCGCGCCATGTCGCGCCAGGAGCTGAACGGCAGGTCGCCGAGCTGCTCGAAGCCGATCTTGTAGATCGCCTCGGCCGCCGCCATGAATCGCTCGTATCCCGCGACGTCGGCCGGGGCCAGGCGAGCGACCTCCGCGCGCATCGCCGCTGCGTCGCCGCTGTAGTCGAAGCAATTGCCGTCGTCGAAGCGGATGCGGTAGAACGGCGCCATGAGGCGGAGCTCGACGTCGTCCGCTAGGCGACGGCCGCAGAGGCCCCAGAGCTCGTCGAGGAGGAAGGGCGCGGTGATGATCGTCGGCCCGGCGTCGAAGGTGAACCCGTCCTGGCGGTGGACGTAGGCGCGGCCGCCGGGCGCGTCGAGCCGCTCCAGCACGGTCACGCGATAGCCGCGGGCGCCGAGGCGGACCGCCGCGGCCAGGCCGCCGAAGCCGCTGCCGATCACCACCGCGTGCGGCGCGGTCCCGGTCACGGCGCGGCCTCCACGAGCGGCGCCACGTCCTGCGGGCGCTCCTCGTGCGCCAAGTGGCCGAGGCCCGGCAGGCGCACGATCTCGGCGGCCGGCAGTCGCGCGCGCGCGATCTGCGCCTCGTGCGGGCTGATCGTCCTGTCGCGCAGGCCCACCGCCAGCACGAGAGGCGGCTTGAGGTCCGGCAGCGCCCGAGCCAGTGGCTCCAGGTCCCATCCGGCCATCATCTGGAAGGCAGCGGCGACATGGGCGGGCGACCGCGCGAGGCGCGCATAGAGCGCGATGCCGGCCGCGTCGAGCGTCGAGCCCGTGTCGGCGATCAGCCGCGCCACCACGCGCGGGCTGGCAGCGGCGTGGCAGGCGAACAGGCGCGGCACCAGCCGACTGCGCGCGCAGAGCCGCGCGAGCGGCGAGAAAAGGTGGCCCGGCAGGCCGCGCAACGGCAGGAGGGCGCCGTTAAGGCTGAGGATGCGCCGCGGCGCGATCGCGCCGTCGAGCCCCATGCGCACGAGGATGGCGGCGCCGGCGGAGTGGCCGACGACGACGGACGGCGCCGCACCGAGCGCGCGCAGCAGCGCGCCGAGCGCGGCGGCCATGCCCGGCAGCGTCATGCGGCGCAGCGGCAGCGCCTGCGAGAAGGCGTGCCCGGGCAGGTCGGGCGCGATCACCGTGAAGCGCTCGGCCAGGAGCGGCGCGAGGCCGCGCCAGGAATGGGTCGAGGCGCCGGTGCCGTGCACGAGCAAAGCCACCGGGCCGCTGCCGAGCTGCTGCACATGCCAGCGCAGCCCGTCCGCTTCGACAAAACGGCTGGCGTCGCGCAGCGGCCAATCGCGACCGTCGCTCTCCCACGTCAAGCTGCCGCTCACCTGATGCACAGACGCAGCACGTCCGTCCCTTCTGCGCCGCGGCACGCTAGCGGCCCTGCGCCTGCTTGCGCCGCTCCATCAGCCGCCAGATCATCGGCGTGAAGATGAGCTGCATCGCGAGGTCCATCTTTCCTCCCGGGCAAACGATCGTGTTGGGCCGGGACATGAACGAATCATGCAGCATGGAGAGCAAGTAAGGGAAGTCGATGCCGCGCGGGTTGGCGAAGCGGATCACGAGCATGCTCTCGTCTGCTGACGGGATGTGGCGAGAAATGAAGGGATTGGACGTGTCGACCACGGGCACGCGCTGAAAGTTGATGTGCGTGCGCGAGAACTGCGGGCAGATGTAGTGCACGTAGTCGTGCATGCGGCGCAGGATCGTGTCGGTGACGGCTTCGGTGCTGTAGCCGCGCGTAGCCTTGTCGCGGTGCAACTTCTGGATCCATTCCAGGTTGATCACCGGGACGACGCCGATGAGCAGATCGACATGCCGCGCGACGTCGGCGCTGCCGATCGCAGCCGCACCGTGCAGCCCCTCGTAGAACAGCAGGTCCGTCCCCGCGGGAACGTCTTCCCAAGGCGTGAACGTGCCCGGCGGGCATCCGCACTGCTCTGCCTCCGCTTCGTCATGCACGTACTTGCGGCGGCGCCCGGTGCCGCTCTCGCCGTACCGGCGGAACAGCGCCTCGAGCTCTTCCAGCAGGTTCGCTTCCGGGCCGAAATGGCTGAAGGTCGCGCTGCCGCGCGCCACCTCCTCCGCCATCCTTCGCTTCATCGCCGCGCGGTCGTAGCGATGGAAGCTATCGCCCTCGACGAAGGCAGCGTCGATACGCTCACGCCGGAAGATCTGCTCGAACGTGCGCATGACCGACGTCGTGCCGGCACCTGACGATCCAGTGATGGCGATGACCGGGTGCTTGGCGGACATGCGGCGCCCCGACCTCAACCAGTCGCGCGGAACAGGCCACGTGCGCTGAACAGAGGCGCATCGCCGTCCTGCTGGTGGCCTTCGGAATGATAGGCCTCGACGCGCTCCACCTCGTCGCGCGACCCGAGGGCCAACCCGGTGCACTGGTGCAACTTCGTGGGAACGATGTCCAGCACGCGACCGCACCCGGTGCTGGCCCGGCCCCCTGCCTGCTCGACGATGAAGGCGAGCGGATTGGCCGCGCAAAGAAGCTGCAGATGGCCCTCACGCGACGCCTCGCCGCGGTCGCTGGGGTAGAGGAGCATTCCGCCACGCAGCAGCAGGTGATGCGTCTCGGCGACGACCGAGGCCACCGAACGCGCATTGAAGTCCCGGCCGCGAGGCCCTGCGCTGCCTGCAAAGCATTCGTCGACATAGCGCTTAGCGGCCGGCTCCCAGAAGCGGCAGGTCGAGGCATCGACGGCGAGTTCGCGCGCCTCGGCCGGCATAAGGATCGCGGGGTGAGTCAGCATGAACTCGCCGGAGGCGGGGTCGAGGGTGAACCCATGCACGCCCCTGCCGACAGTCATGACCAGCACGGTCGAGGGGCCGTAGAGGGCATAGCCGGCGCACGCTTGACGCGTACCGGGCTGCAGGAAGTCAGCCGCGGTCGGATCCGCGGTCGCGGATGGTGCGCGCAAGAGTGAGAACACGCTCCCCACCGTCAGGTTCAAATCGACGTTCGACGATCGGTCGAGCGGATCGACGGCCAGCAGGTACTTGCCACGGATGCGCCCGGCCGGCACCCGAAAGGGCTGCTCCAACGCCTTCGAGAGGATTCCGGCGAGCAGGCCGCTCCAGTCGATCGCCTTGAGGAATTGGTCGTTGGCAGCCAGGTCCATGTCGAGCTGCGCCTCTCCGTGCGCGCTGGTCGGCTGCGCCGCGCCGACTGGAGCGCCGAGCCGGCCGTAGGCTGCGAGATTCGCCACGGATCGGCACGCTTGCGCCACGGCGAGGATCAGCTGGTCCAGGTCTTCCTTTGCGGACGGAAGGCGGCACCGCTCCCCGATCAGGAACTGCGCGAGCGTCACGCGGGCACCGTGCATGCGGCTTTCTCCTGGCTCCCGGGCGCATCCCGTGCCGTGCCGGCGCGGGCCGCCGCGAAGCGCGAACGTCACGTGGCAGCGGCGCGACTTGCAGCTGGTCCGCGCGAGTGGAGCAGGCTCTCCACTTGCGCGAGCCCCAGATAGGGAACGCCGCCGAGCCGTGCAGCTAGCAGCGGCGGCAAGGGGTCGTGGGGATCGCCGAGCGACGGCAGAATCAGGTCGGCAGCCCGGAGATCCTGCCCCCGCGTCCACCGGCTCGGCGTCGCGACTGTCACGAGTCCCGCGGCCTTGGCTGCCGCAACCCCGTTCGCAGAGTCTTCGAATGCGACTGCGGCGCGCTCGTGGACCCGGAGGGTCGATAGCAGCAGCTCGTAGACGTCGGGGGCCGGCTTCTTGCGCGCGACCCAGTCGACGCAGACGATCGCCGTCACGATGCGACGCGAGTCCGGCCCGAATGCCGCCGCGACGAGCGACTGAACGTTGGCAGCAGCAGACGTCGCTGCCAGCCCGACCTTGATCCCGGCGCGCTGCGCGTCCTTTATCAAGCGCTCGACGCCCGGGCGAAGCCGTGCCGCGCTCGAGGACAGGAGCTCGCCGTAGATCCGCGTCTTCTCCCGATGCACCGACGGGACGAGTTGGCGCAGCCGGGTCTTCTCCGTCGACGTCGTGTCCAAGCGGTCGATATGCGCCGCCATGCGCTCGACGCCGCCCGACACGGCCAGCAGGTCCGCATAAAGATCCGGCGCCCATTCCCACCCCAATCCGAAAGTAAGGAACGCCTGATTGAATGCTTGGCGATGGATTTCCTCTGTATCGACGAGCGTTCCATCTACGTCGAACAGCAGAGCGGCGACCTCAGTCATGTAATGCTCCTCCCTTTATCTCAGGTCTTTGCGCAGACCGAGATTTTTTATAAGGCCGGCGAAAGCACCGGGTCACCGACGTCAAGTCATCGCAAAACCACAGATCGCGAGCATGCCCCCCCGGATCCCCACGCCAGGTCACTCGACAGCGGCAGCCTCGCGGAACGATGCCCCGCCGAAAGCCGGCTCTCCTCACGCAGGTCGATGCAATGGCGGGCAGCGTACGCAGCAGCGACGCCCAGCACGAGTTGCGCGGGCTCCTGCGACAGACCGGCTGTTGGCAGGGCCAATCCCGCCCATTGCCTGGGAACTCGACGCGGTGCGCGACGCGCGCAACCATGCCCTGGCCGGGGCCGCGGCAGCGGTCCGCGCTCCCTTTGGCGCTTGCCAGGATCACCGCGACGTCTTCGCGGATGCTCATCCGCGCCCGTGGCCAGACGTTGACGTCGCGCAGTCGATCGCCTTGGCGACGCGCCGACCACATCGTCCTATCCGGCCGTCGGCATGCCAGCGCGCACGGCGCGCGACAGGATGGCTGCGTCGGCCTGCGGCAGCGGCACATAGCGCGCGCCCATCGCCTCAGCGAGGCGGCGGGCGGGCGGCTGCGGCTGCGGAGCCGTGTCCAAGAGGATTGCGGCGATGCCTCCAGCTCGAACCTGTTCTGCTGCCTGCAGCGCCTCCGCCTCAGCACGCTGCCGGCCGCCGCTTCCGTCGCGCGCCACGTTTGCGCGACCGTCCGTCAGCAGCACCAAGACCGGCGTCTGTCCCCGGCGCGCGGCTGCCGCGGCGACCGCCGCAGCGGCATCGATGCCGGCCGCGAGCGGAGTACCGCCACCGCCCGGGAGGCCGGCAAGGCTTCGCTTGGCGCGCACGAGCGATCGCGTTGGCGGCAGGAGCAGGTCCGCACCGCGGCCGCGGAACGCGACGACGCTGACCTGGTCGCGCCGCGCGTAGCAGTCGGCAAGGAGGAGTTCGACGGCCCCCTTCGCCTCCGCCAGCCGATGCAGTGCTGCCGAGCCAGAGGCGTCGACGACGAAGATCGTCGCGGATTCCGCGCGATGCTTGAACCGCCGGACACGAAAGTCCTCGGCCCGCGTCAGGACGCGGCGGGATGGAAGGCCACGCTGCGCGGCGTCGCGCTGCCGCAGCGGCTGCCAGGGAGCCGCTGCGCGCAGAGTCTCGACCAGTGCCAATCGGTTCGTCCCGCCTGGCTTGCCTGGTCGAGCTCCTGCTGGTCGGCCTCGGCGCGCTGAACGCTTCTGCGCTCCGGCGCGCCCTGCAGATGCCGCCCCCCTGCCCACCGCGCCACCCAGGCGGATCTGCGCCAGAAGTCCAGACGGGATCGATGCCTGGGCGGCAGCGAGGACAATGTCTCCGAGCGACTTGTCGGGCATGCCGGCGCTGCCCTCGGTTGATTCGGCATGGCCCTCGGACGGCGATGCCGGATCCGCATCGTCGGCCGGCGTTTCGTCAGTCGGACGGCCGTCAGCCTGCGGGCCAGCGGCCGGCACCGTCGTTGCGCGCGGCGCCAGGACGAGGCGGGCAGCTGTCGCCGCGTCCTCGGCCGCGACCATGCGGCGGCCATCGAGCGCCGCCGCGGCGCGCGCGACGCATAGCGCAAGGAGCGGCGCCCGTAGCGAAGCGACGCCCAGCACGGCTGCCGCCGCGCAAAGCGCCTCGACCACCGACTCAGAGGCGTCGATCTCGGGCAGCAGCAGTCGCGCCGCGTCGATGTCGGCGCGCACAAGCGACACGCCCGCAGCCGCGGCGACGCCGACCGGCGTCAGGTCGACGCGCAAGGCAAGCCGCTCGAGAAGCACCTCCGGAGGATGCTCGTCGGGCGCAAGTCCTTCGTCGAGGGCGACGACCCCGAAGCTCACCGTCTGGCGCAGCGACAGGCCTTCGCGCTCGACCGACACCGTGCCGGCATCGAGCGCTGCACTGAGCATCCCGGCTGCCGCCGGGGCAAGTCGCTCTGCCATGCCGACGAGGAGCAGGCCGCCGTTCGCCTCGGCAATCAGCCCGCGCTCGGCGACCGGCCGGCCGGCGCGAAGGGTTGCCGCCAG
The DNA here is from genome assembly GCA_016793965.1 of Alphaproteobacteria bacterium. Classification (GTDB taxonomy): domain Bacteria; phylum Pseudomonadota; class Alphaproteobacteria; order JAEULF01; family JAEULF01; genus JAEULF01. The sequence goes on from JAEULF010000269.1 coordinate 19,341, forward strand.
GTCCAGGCTACCGAGGAGGCGGGCATCGGAGACGTGTGCCGGGACCCGACGCAGGGGCATCGCCTCCGGCACCAAAGACCGCAGTAGGTCGAGCCATCGGTCGCGCACTGGTCCAGCCCCGGCGCGGAGCACGACGCCGCCGCATCCCCTCGGGTCGACAGCGACCAACGCGGCCGCGCGCACGGCATCGTTCCATGCGGAGGACGCCACGCTACCGTCGGCGCCACCAGTCTCCGGGACGATCATGCGCCATCTCCCGGCCCGAACAGCTCGTCGACCGCGCGCTGGACGCGGATAGTCGAGCCAGCCTCGTCGAGAGGACTGCGACGCAACCTGTGCCGGAGCGCCAAAGCAGCAACGCGGCGCAGCTGCGCATCGCCGACGCTAGCCGCGCCATCGAGGCTGGCGGCAGCCCGTGCGGCACGCATGAGGGTCAGTTCTCCGCGCAGCCCGTCGGTGCCAAGGGCCACGCAAAGCCGTGCTGCGCGCTCCAGCGAGGTTTCAGGCACGCGCACGGTGCCGAGTCGGCTGCGCGCTGCCACTATCCTTCGACGCAGTTGCGCCTCGGATTTCTTCCAGCCGGCGCCGAAAGCAACGGGGTCGCGCTCGAACGAGTCGCGCCGACGCACGACCTCGACGCGACTTGCGATGTCCTGCGGGGTCTCGACCTCGACCGACAGGCCGAACCTGTCGAGGAGTTGTGGCCGCAGGTCGCCTTCCTCCGGATTGCCGCTGCCGACCAGAACGAAGCGCGCGGGATGCCGGACGCTCAGACCCTCGCGCTCCACGACGTTCTCGCCCGAGGCTGCAACATCGAGCAGCAAGTCGACCAGATGGTCCTCCAGCAGGTTGACCTCGTCGATGTACAGGAAGCCACGATGGGCACGCGCCAGCAGCCCCGGCTCGAAGGATTTCACGCCGTGCGACAGCGCGCGCTCCAGGTCGAGCGCGCCGACCACGCGGTCCTCGGTCGCGCCGAGCGGGAGATCGACGACCGGCACAGGTGCCATTCGGGACTTGGGAGGACCTGACGCCGGACGTGCTGCACAACCCACGGCGCAGAGCGCACGATCGACCGAAGGATCGCAGCCATAGGCGCAGCCAGCGACCACCCTCATCTGCGGCAAAAGCGCGGCCAGGGCGCGAACGGCGGTCGATTTCCCGGTGCCGCGGTCGCCCAAGACCAGGACGCCGCCGACCGTCGGGTCAACGGCGGCGATGAGCAAGGCAAGCTTCATCTCCTCCTGGCCGACAATCGCAGCGAACGGGTAAGCGGGCCGGGGGCTCACGGGGCGCTCCAAGACTGTCCGGTGGAATGCACAGTAAGGATCACCGGCCGATCCGAAATGTCAATTCCGCCTGACAGCACCTCTACGCGGTCTTGCAGGAAGCAGCCTGAACTCAGCCGACGGCCTTGGAAAACGAACATGTTTCGCAAATTTCACACACCGCGCTGCGAAAAATGGTAGACTGTCAATCAATGTATACAGGCCCAAATGCGAAGCAGTAAGAAGGCCAATATGCCAACTCTTAGTATCGCTCAGCCGGACATCACCCTCCGCTTGGACCTCAACGGGGTGATCCGCGAAGCTTCGTTCTCCGACATCTTCCGCGAAAGCAGCGCCGAGGCGTGGCTGGGCCGAGCCTGGATCGACACCGTCAACCAGTCCGGTAGCGACCGGGTCAAGCGGATGGTCGATGACGCGCTGACGAAAGGCGTGTCAGCCTTCCAGCAGGTCACGCAGCGATTCCCCAGCGGCATCGAGATCCCGATCGAGTACACGGCAGTTCGCCTCGGCGGCAACGATGGGATCTTGGCAGTGGGCAAGAACCTGCAGGCGGTCGCGGAGCTGCAGACCAGGCTCATCGCGGCGCAGCAGGCCATGGAGCGCGACTATTGGAAGCAGCGCGAGATCGAGACGCGCTATCGCCTCTTGTTCGACGCGTCGAACGAGGCAGTACTGCTGATCACGACGGCGTCGCTCGATATCGTCGAAGCGAACCCGGCAGCTATCAGAGCGCTCGGCGTCAATCCGGTCGGACGGGAGTTCCTCCTCGAACTTCCGCTCCAAGAGCGCGAGACGTTCCAATCCATGCTGCAGCGCGTGCGCGAGCACGGCAAGGCGCCGGGCGTGCTCCTGCACCTCGGACGCAACCGCGATCCATGGATCATCCGCGCATCGCTCATGCCGGCGGAATCTCGATCGATGTACATGTTGCGCTGTGCCCCGGTGGCGACGACGCAGCCGACCGGGGGGCGGTTGGAGCGCGTCGACCTGGAGTCGCTTGTCGACCGCATGCCTGACGGCCTCGTCGTTTTTGACCGCGACGGCGCGATCGTCTACGGCAACCGCGCCTTCCTCGAGCTGATCCAGGTCGGCAGCGAGCGCACGATCGTCGGCGAGCAACTCGCGCGCTGGCTCGGCCGCCCCGGCGCCGACGTGGATCTGCTCGCGTCCCAGCTGCAGCGCAACGGCAGCGTCCGCCGTTTCACCACCGTGATCAACGGCGAGTTCGGCGCGCAAACAGACGTGGAGATCTCCGCAGTCGCGGGCACGGACAACGAGAGGCACTACGCTGCGGCCATCCTGCGCGGCATCGTGCAGAGGCTGCCGCAAGCGAGCCCGGAAGCCAACGAGCAACTCAGCGACATGCTGCGCGCCCTCGTCACCCGTGTCGGCAAGTCCTCGCTGCAGTCTCTGGTCAAGGAGACGGTCGGCGTCGTCGAGCGTCACTACATCGAGTCGGCGCTCAAGCTCACCGCCGGCAATCGGACGGCAGCATCCGAGATCCTAGGGCTCAGCCGTCAGAGCCTCTATTCGAAGCTGGCGCGCTACGGTCTCGACGCTAGCGCCTCGGCCCAGAGCGAGTCGCAGTATTGAACATGGAGGTGCCGGCGCGTGGCGTCCAAGGAACTGGCGACAACGGCCTTCGGCAGGGCTGACCTCTCGAACTGCGAGCGAGAGCAGATCCATCTGGCGGGATCAATCCAGCCGCATGGCGCCTTGCTCGTCGTCAGGGAGCCTGACCTCGTCGTCATCCAAGCCAGCGCCAACGCCAGTACGTACCTCGGCATCGGCGCCCCGCTGATCGGAAGGGCCCTCAGCGAGATCGACGGCGACCTGGCGGCGAGCGTGAGGCCTTACCTGGACGACCTGCTGTGGACCATTCCTGCCGCGGTGCGCTGCCACGTCGGCAGCTGCGCTGCGCGCTTCGATGGCCTCTTGCACAGACCTCCTCAGGGCGGGCTCATCATCGAGCTAGAGCGCGCCGGGCCGCCGGTCGACCTGTCCGGCAGCGTTGAGAAGGCGCTGCACGCGATCGTCGCCTGCTCGTCGCTGCGCATGCTCTGCGACGAGTCGGCCCGACGCTTCAAGGACATCACCGGTTACGACCGGGTGATGATCTACCGCTTCGACGAGCAAGGCCACGGCGAGGTCTACTCCGAGGTCCGCAATCCTTCCTTGGAGTCCTATCTCGGCAACCGCTACCCGGATTCCGATATCCCTCAGATCGCGCGCCGGCTTTACGAGCGCAACCGCGTCCGCCTGCTCGTGGATGTGGGCTATGCGCCTGTGCAGCTCGCGCCGAGGCTGTCGCCGGTCACCGGGCAGGAGCTCGACATGTCGCTCTGCTTCCTGCGCAGCATGTCGCCGATTCACATACAGTACCTCAAGAACATGGGCGTCGCCGCGACGCTCGTCGCTTCCCTCGTCGTCGGCGGCAAGCTCTGGGGGCTCGTCGCGTGCCACCACTACTCGCCCCGCGTCGTGCACTATGAGGTCCGCGCGGCATGCGAGGTTCTCGCAGAGACGATCGCCGCGCGCATCGCGGCCCTCGAGAGCTTCGTCCGCGCCCAAGCGGAGATCTCGGTGCGGCGACTCGAGCAGCGCATGATCGAGGCGATCTCGCGCGACGGCGACTGGCGAAATGCGCTGTTCGATAACTCGCAGTCGCTGCTGCAGCCGCTCGACGCCACGGGAGCGGCGCTGCTGTTCGAGGGCCAAGTGCTGACCGCCGGCGAAGTGCCAAGCACGCCGCAGCTGCGAGCGGTCGGCGCGTGGCTCGATCTCCAGCCGCGCGCCCCCATCTTCGTCACCGCCTCGCTCAGCCTGGACGAGACCAATTTCGCGGATCTCAAGGCCGTCGCCAGCGGCCTGCTCGCCACGCCGGTGTCGGAATCCCAGGGCGAGTATCTCATCTGGTTCCGCCCAGAGCGGATCCGGACGGTGACCTGGGCCGGCGACCCGACCAAGCCGGTGGTCATCGGCGACAACCCGAGCGACCTCTCGCCCCGTCGGTCCTTCGCGCAATGGCATCAGCGCGTCGAGGGAACGTCCGACCCGTGGACCCAGTCGGACCTATCGGCCGCGCGCTTGATCGGCAGCACGGTGACGGACGTCATCCTCCAGTTCCGGGCCGTCCGGCTGCTTATCGCCCAGGACCAGCTGGAGCAGGTGACGCGGCAGGTGCGCGTGGCGCAGCTGCCTGTGGCGATCGCCGATTCCGGCGGCAGGATCCTGCTGGCAAACGACGCGCTCCGCCGGTTGCTGCCGGCGGCACGCCCGCCCCTCGAGCGCGTCGAGCAGCTCGCAACGTACTTCGTCGAGCACGCCGAGATAGGCGAGCGCTTGCGCGAGCTTCTCAATCACTGGCGGACCTGGCGCGGCGAGGCCCATCTTGCGCCGACCAGCAGCGGCGCGCAGCCGCTGCTGGTGCGCTTCGACCCCGTGTTCTCCTCACCCGACCGCGTTCAAGGCTTCGTCCTGCTGTTCACCGACGTGACCGAGCAGAAGGCCGCAGACGCTGCCCGGCGACGCTTCCAGGAGGGGATCATCGAGCGTCATCGCGTGAAGCCCACGCACCTCAATTCCAGGGCCGACCTCGTCTACCGCAACCTGCTGGCGACGCTGATGGAGAACGCGCAGCTCGCAGCGCTCGAGATCACCGACGGGGTCGACATGGCGCGCATGCAGGAACTGCTGGAGAGCCTGCGCATCTCCGTGGCCCGTTCGGCTGAGGTGCTGGAGCGCCTCGTGTCCCATGCGTCGCGGGATGCCGAAGACAAGCCCTAGCCCCCTGCTCCGGACTTGCCTGCCGCCGACGCGACCGCGCGGGACAGGGCGATGTTGTCCCGGAACGCCTCAGCGGCCTCCTCGACAACAGCGACCGGATCGGAGAGCCCGAGGCCAGCCTGATCGAGAGCCATTCGGTAGGTTGTCGCGAATGCCCGCGTGTCGGGGATCTCCGGGTAGTCGAAAAAGGCTAGCGCGCCCGGCTCCAGCCCGAGCGAATTGATTGCCAAGCGACGCAGGATGCGACCGCCATTGAGGTCGCCCATGTAGCGGACATAGGCATGCGCCAGGAGCGCCGCGCCGTCGCCAAGTCCCGCCAAGGCCGCGCGGCGCGCATAGTGTTCCGCCTCTGGCAGTATCGGCAATGACTGCTCCCATCCCCCTCCGCCTATCGCGCGGAGATCGGCAACGATCCTGTGGGCCCGGCGCAGCAGCGGATTAGCGATGCCGGCGAACTGGGTATCGGCGCGATGGCTGTCGAGGCCCCGCTCCATCGCTTCATAGGTCGGCAGCAGGTTGCGCAGGTAGAGCGCATAGCCGTACCGACGGGCGCGACCTGCGATCAGGTCCGCAACGAAGCCCGTGTTTTCCGCCTCATCGTGGAGTTCTCGCGTGCGCGCGCGCATCGCTGACGTCAGCGATGGGCGAGCGTCGGCGATCATGCTCTGCGCATCGTCAGCTCCAGCCTTCATTGGCGCCCGAAGGTTTGCGGCCCCATCATCATCGCGGGCCGACTTGATTGCGGCTCGATGCCCATGGGCTGACCTAATGGCGCCAACGCCGGTAGACGTCGGCGAGGTGCGCGACCAGCGCGATGGCAAGCCACGCCGCAACCAGCTCCCAGCCCGCTTGCGTCAATGAGGCACGCAGGGCCATCAGGAGCCCAGCGCCAGCCAGAAGGTTGCCCAGCATGTCGGCCAATCCGATGCCGCGTCCGGTGCGCCGATAGTGGATTGCGACAACGACGCACTCGATGGCCATGATCGCGAGGATGAGGTCAATGACTGCTCCGGAGCTGAAAAGCTCGCTCATGGCTCAGGGCCTTCCGAGATCGGGAATGGACTGCCGATGGACGGGTGGCAACCATGCCTTGTATCGCCTGGGCCAGGCATCTGCGTAAGCATTTCGTCTCAGCGCGATCGAGACGGAGATCCTCGGCCGTCCGGTTGAGCAGCGCCGCGCCGCCTGCAAATCTGCGCGGCCGCTCGGACCATTGGGCGCCCCAGGCCTCGCTGATCGCGCCTGACCACGCTTACTGCTTACCCTGCGCCTGCCCTTTGCTCAGCTCACGCTCAGCCTCAGAATCACAATGCCCCTGAAACATCCTTGTGTTTCAGGGGCTTGATTTGGTTGCGAGGGCCCGCTTGCTGCTTTGCCGACCTGAGTCCCGCACCATCAGGCCGCGAACCGACAAGTGCCGCCCTGCCTCGCGCTGGTCCGTTCAAGAGCGGCATGCCGGTCGCGCTCGTGCTCGACCGAGCCAAGTCGACACCGTCATCCCGAAAACATCTGAACTCTTCCAACTCGCCCGAGGGCTTCGCGCCTGATAGCGCCCTGGCACTTGCGGATCTTGTACCGTTGCCCCAGACTTTCGCCTCTGGGTTGGGCGCAGATGCTGAGATTGAGGCTGATCCTTGCCGTCGCTTTCGCGGCGACGGCTGTGGCTGTTGCCGCCGTCGCTCTCTGGGCCGCGCTTCCCGGAGGGGTCGGCCCTGCCTACGATGACCCAGGGACGCCGTCCCGCATGCTGGCGGTCGGGGCTGCGATCGCCGCGGCTGCGGCGGCGGCCGGCTGGCTCTTGGGCGCCTGGATCGCGGAGCCCGTTCGCCAGGTGGCCGACGCCTTGGCCGCTGCCGGTCCTTGCGCTGCCGGTGCGCTGCACGGTGCGACGCGCTACCGCGAGGCCGCGGCCCTGGCGCGCGCCGTTGCGCTCGCGGCGGACCGGGACCGCGAGCAAGCGTCGCGGCTCGGCGCCGCGCTCGACGCCTCACGCGACGCGATCATCACCATCGACGATCGCGGCGCGGTCCTGGCCTTCAACGCCGCCGCCGAGCGGCTGTTCGGCTACGCCGAGGCCGAGATCGTCGGGCGCAACGTCCGGCTGCTCATGCCCGAGCCCTATCGCGGCCAGCATGACGGCTACCTGGAGCGCTACGCCGGGACAGGCGAGCGGCGGATCATCGGCATCGGCCGCCTCGTCATCGCCCAGCGCCGCGACGGATCCACCTTCCCTTGCCACCTGTCGGTCGGCGAGGCGCGCGTCGTCGGCGGGAAGCGCACTTTCACCGGCTTCATCCGCGACGTGACGCAGCAGCACGAGATCGAGGCAAGACTAGCCACGCTGCAGACGGAGCTGCTCCAGCTGTCGCGGCTCAGCGCCCTCGGCCAGATGGGGAGCCAGCTCGCCCACGAGCTGAACCAGCCGCTCGGCGCCATCGCCAACTTCCTCGAGGCGAGCCGGCAGGTCGCCGCCGCCACCGCCGACCCGGTCGCGGCGCGGGCGCGCGGCCTCGTGGAGAAGGCGCTGGAGCAGGTGGCGCGCGCCGGCGCCATCGTCAAGCGCATGCGCGGCTTCGTGTCCGCCGGCGCGGCGGACCGGCGCGCGGAGAGCCCGAACGTCGTCGTCGAGGAGGCCCTCGCCCTGGCGACCGTCAGCACGAAGTTCCATGACGTCCGCATCGCGACCGAGCTGACGCCGGGCCTGCCGCAGGTCTGCGTCGACCGCGTGCAGGTGCAGCAAGTGCTGCTCAACCTCGTCCGCAACGCGATCGAGGCCATGACGGAGTCCAAGGCCGGCGTCCTGACGGTCCGCACGGCCATGGCCGACGGCATGGTCGAGGTGTCCGTCGCGGATCGCGGCCATGGCATCGCCGCGGAGCTGCGCAGCCGCCTGTTCTCCCCCTTCGTCACCACCAAGGAGAGGGGCCTCGGCCTCGGGCTCTCCATCTGCCGCACCATCGTCGAGGCGCATGGCGGGACGATCGCCGCACGCCCCAAACCAGGCGGCGGCACCGTGTTCTCCTTCACGTTGCCGCGCATCGGGGAGCCCGATGAGCAGGCCTGACGCGGCGCTGCCGGCGATCGAGATGACCGGCGACGGCGACGTGCCGCTCGCCGTCAGGGCGATGCGCGCCGGTGCCTTCGACCTCGTCGAGAAGCCTTTCGAGAGCGACATGCTGGCCGCGACCGTCGAATCGGCGCTGCGCGCCAGCACGGAGCGGCGCGAGACCGCGGGCGCGGGAGACGGAGACGATCAAGGCCGACAGCTTCTCGCCGCTCGTGCGGAAGGGGCTGGCGCTGCATTCCATGTCGGCCGCTGGGCGAAAGGATGCGTAGTCGCCCGCATTGGGGAGCGCGCCTGCGTCCCCTAGCTTGGCTGCATGGAAAAGACTGCGACCGGCAAGGGCGCCGGAGGCGCGCCCGGCGGCAACGAGCCACCGCCATCGCGCAGCGACGGCGGCGTCATCGCCGTCGTCGACGATGACGACGGGTTCCGCGAATCGCTCGGCGCCCTGATCGAGGCCGTCGGGCGGCAAGCGCGCCTGTTCGCCTCTGCGGATGCCTTCGTCGGCGCGCTCGCAACCTCCTCCTTCGCTTGCGTCTTCCTGGACGTGCACATGCCCGGGCTCAGCGAGGTCGCAGCCGTGGCCGCCGTGCGACGCATCGCGCCCGACCTGCGGATCGTCTCGGTGAGCGGCCGAATGGAGCCGGGCGACAGGGAGAGGATGGTCGCTGCCGGCGCCGCTGCGTTCCTCGAGAAGCCGCTGTCGTTCAAGGACATCGAGGCGCTGATCGGCGCTTGACCTGTCGCGCCTGTCGCGCCCGCTTGGCCTGACCCGCCTTTGCGGCGGAATGAGGGCATCTACGTAGCAGTCGCCCGCATATCGGACGAACGCTCCCAGGTCTACGCATGGTCCGGCCCGTTGCGGAGCGAGACAGGAAAGCGGAGGAAGCCATGCTGACTGCGGTGAACGCGATCCCGGCGTCGTCGATCCCTGTCCGAGGGGCGATCGCCCTGCGCCCGACCGGCGCCCGGCCGTTGCCGAGACCGGCGACGCTGGCGCCTCTCGCTGACCGCGCCCGACGAATCGCTCTCGACCGCGACGCGACGCTGTTCTCGGAGGGCGACGACGCCAGCCGGATCTATGAAGTGACCTCGGGCATCGTGCGCCTGACGAAGACCCTCGCCGACGGGCGGCGCCAGGTGCTGGACTTCGTCGATTCCGGGCGGTTCATCGGCCTTCACGAGGACGCGCTCCACGGCGCCACAGCCGAGGCCGTCACGCCCGTCACGGTCATCTGCTACGAGAGCGCGGGCGTGGCCAGGGCCGTCGCCGAGGACGCGGCGACGGCGCAGCGGCTGCTGGCGGAGCTGCTCGGCGCCGCCGCGCGGGCGGAATCGCGGCTGGTGGTGGTGGGCCGCATGACGGCCGAAGAGCGCGTCGCGTCGTTCCTTCTGGCAAGGGCCGGAGACGAGGCGGCTGACGGCGACGTCTTCAAGCTCCAGATGGGCCGCGCGGACATCGCCGACTACCTCGCCCTCACGGTCGAGACCGTGAGCCGGACGCTGAGCCGCTTCAAGGCGCAAGGGCTCGTAGCGATGACCGATGCCCACTCGATCGAGCTGACGGACGTCGACGCGCTGCGCGACCTGGCGAGCATGTGACGATCTCCCGATGATCGGCCTGGGCGTCGGGGCCTGAAGCGAGCGCTGCGCGTCGCCCGATCGCCTCTGCCTTCTGGCGGCAGCGCGGGTGCGCGATCGGCGCCGCTTCGCCAACCAACCGACATTCAGGCGCCGATTGCGCCACGCGACCGATCGAGCCGACCCACGCGCCGTTGAATCTTATGGCCTATGCACGCTTTTCTGGTTCGGCGCATCGCGCCCTAACCTGCTACCAGGCTGAGATTTTCGCGCCGAGACACATTTTGACACGAAGCAGAAGTACACAAAAGCGATCGAAGGACGTAAGCAAGGGCTCGGTTTATACCTGAGCGTGGCAGTCCACTATGCGCACTCGCTGGCCTTTCGGTCGCGCTGACGTCGGCCTCAATTCGCCGAGCCGAGGCCGGCTATGAGCAAGAATCCGATCTACCCTGCGTTCCAGAAACTCGCCGAGCACATGGACAAGCGCGCGGCGATGCACGAGCAGGTGGCGTTCCGCGCCGAGGCCAAGATCAAAGAGTACGAGAGCATCGGCCATCGCTCCGCGATAGCGGACGTGCGCGCCATCGTCCTGGCGAACCAGAGGGCGGCCGAGCAGTTCCGGCTGCGCGCGCGGGAGCTCCGCAGCGGCAAGATCGACAAGCCCGATCGCGGCAGCGGCATGGAGAAATTCGCCTCCGGCAAGACGCTCAGGCAGCGCCTGGGCATGTGAGCGCAGCGACGACTGACGCGACGGGGCGCCGCGGCCCCTTGGAGCTCGACCCTGGATCGGAACGACGGACGATGAGCGACACCGCATCGATCGCAGCCCTGGTCGTCGACGACATGGACGACAATCTCTACGTGCTCGGAAAGATCCTGCGCGACGAGGGGCTCGACGTGACCACGGCCGCCTCCGGCCAGGAGGCGCTCGACGCCCTGCAGAAGCAGCATTTCGACGTCGTGTTCCTCGACATCATGATGCCGGAGATCGACGGCTTCGCCGTGCTGCAGCGCGTGCGCAGCCTCTACTCGTTCTTCGACCTGCCCGTCATCATGGTCTCCGCCCTCGACGACGCGCCGTCGGTGGTCAAGGCCTTCGAGCTGGGCGCCAACGACTACATCACCAAGCCTTTCGACCATGACGTGCTGGTGGCGCGGGCCTTCCACCAGCTCGACGTGGCGCGCGCGCTGCGCAAGCCCGCGGCTCTCCAGGGCAAGGAGCTGACCAAGGGCCTCGGCAACGGCGTCGCCGGCGCGAGCGCGTAGATGGGCGAGCGCATCCTGGTCGTCGACGATAACGACGACAACCGCTTTACGCTGGTCGAGCGGCTGCGGCGCGACGGCTTCCGCGACGTCGTCGCCGCCGACGGCGGGCGCGCGGCGCTCGATGTCCTCGCGGCGGAGCCGATCGACCTCGTCCTGCTCGACATCATGATGCCCGACGTGGACGGCCTGCGGGTGCTGGAGATCATGCGCGCGGACGCGAGGCTGCGCGAGGTGCCCGTCATCATGGTCTCCGCCGTCGACGATCCGGGAATCGCCGCGCGCTGCATCGAGCTCGGCGCGGACGACCGGCTGCCCAAGCCGTTCGACCCGGCCATGTTCCGGGCACGCGTGCGCGCGGGCATCGAGCGGCGCCGGCTGCGCGAGCTGGAGCGCCAGTACTTTCGCAGCCATGACCCGGGAACCGGCCTGCCGAACCAGGAGCGGCTGCGCGACGCCGTCGTCGGCGCCATCGACTCCGGGCGCCCGTTCCTCGTGGCGGGGATCGCGCTGGGCGGCCTCGACGAGCTGCGACACAGCCGCGGCGCCGCCGCGATCGATGCCGTGGTCCGCAGGACGGCCGCGAGCATCGGCTCGCACCTCGACCCGGCCGACATGCTGGCGCGCGTCGCGACGGACGAGCTCGGCCTGGTGCTTCTCCAGGCGCCGGGCGCCGTGGAGCCGCTGGCACGGCTGCAGGCCGCGATCGAAGCGATGGCGCAACCGATGCGGATCGACGGCACCGAGGTGGCGCCGCTGCCGCACGCCGGCGCCGTCATCCGCGACCTTCAGACCGCAGCCGACGGTCCTTCCGAACCCGACGCCCTGATCGCCGGCGCCCTGGCGGCGATGAGCCGGGCCGTGGAGACCGAGGCGCCGATCGAGATCGGCAACGTCGCCCTCCGCGACGCCGCCCTGCAGCGCTTGGCCCTTCAGTCGGACCTGGTGCGCGCGATCGGGGCCGGCGAGCTGGCGCTGCACTATCAACCCCTGGTCCATCTGGGCACGGGCGCCGTGCATGGCGTCGAGGCCCTGGTGCGGTGGCAGCATCCGGAGCGGGGCGCGATCTCCCTGGGCGCCTTCATCCCCGTCGCCGAGCGCTCGGGCGTCATCGTCGGGCTGGGGCGGTGGGTCATCGAGGAGGCGTGCCGTCAGGCGCGCGCCTGGCAGGACGCTTTCGGCCCGGCCGACTCCCCGACGGTGGCGATCAACGTCTCGCCGCGCCAGGTGCACGACCCCGGCTTCCTCGACCATCTCGGCCGCGCCATCGCGGACACCGGCGCCGATCCGAGCAAGCTGAAGATCGAGGTCACCGAAGGATGCGCGGTGCGCGACCCCGCGCTCACCCGGCGGCTGCTGGACGCCATCGGGGCGCTCGGCATCGCGCGCGCGCTCGACGATTTCGGCACCGGCTTCTCCTCCCTCTCCTACCTGCAGCAGCTCCCGTTCGACACGCTGAAGATCGACCAAGCCTTCGTGCACGGCATCGGCGACCACGACCGCAACCGGGCGATCGTCCGCTGCATCGTCGACCTGGCGCACGCGCTGGGCATGGACGTCGTCGCCGAAGGCGTCGAGACCGCAGCGGACCAGGCGGCATTGCGCGCCCTCGGCGTCGACATCGGCCAGGGCTACCTGTTCTCGCGGCCGCTGGACGCCGCTGCGGCATCGGCGGCCATTCGGGCCATGCGCCTCAGCGCGACCACGGCAGCCTAGGGTGCTCCGTCATGCGACCGCGCGCCGTTCGACTGAGGATCGCAGGGTTCACGGCGCTGATCGCTCTCGTGGGCCTGGCGACCTCGGGCCTGACGCTCTGGCTGCAGTACGACGCAGCGATCGCGCGCGCGGTGGCCGACCTAGCCTCCGCGGCCGATCGCCACGAGCGCCTGATCCCGCGCCTCGCGGGGCTGCGCGACGCCGATAGCAGCGTCGATTCCAGGGCCAGGTCGGCGGCCATCGCGCAGGTGGCAGACGCTTACGGCGACACGTTCAGCAGCCGCGACAGCTACCGGCTCTCGATCGTCGACGCCGAGGGGGCCGACCTCCGCTTCCTGGTCGATCTGGGGCCGACGGGCGGCCTGCCGGCGCAATCGATCGCGACCGATGCTGCGGCCGCCCTGCCCGAGCGCCTGGGGCTGGCCGGGAGCACGGGCGTGACTCGCTTCGAGAGCGGCGCTCAGGTCGACTTGATCGCCGCTTACGCGCCGCTGCCCCAGCTCGGCGCCGTCCTGGTGATCCGTCGCGACCTGGCCCCGCTCAATGCCTCGTACCGCAAATCGGCGCTGATCGGCCTTGCCGGCGCTGCGACCATAGCGCTGATCGGCGCACTGCTGGCCCAGCTCGTCGGCGCGCCCATGCTCGCGCAGGCCCGCGCCGAATCGGCGCTCAAGCGCAGGGACGACGAGCTCACGCGCGCCTCGACGATCCTCGAAGCGGCGATCGAGAACATTGCCCAGGTGCTCTATGTCTCCGACGCGGACGGGACCATCGTCCTCGCGAACCGGCGGTACCTCGATCTCTTCGGCGCCGACGCCTCCGCCTTGCGCGAGGGTCGGCTGACCGTTCGCGGCACCGTCGAGCGGGCCGTCCGCGACGGATGGTTCGGCCCGGGCGACCCGTCCCAGCTCGTCGAGCAGCGCCTGAGAGAGCTGGCCGCGGAGACGGCCGAATCGTACCGCGAGATGA
>JAEULF010000284.1 GCA_016793965.1 Alphaproteobacteria bacterium
CTGGATGGTCTTCTACCGCGTGTCCGGCTTCGGCACGCTCCACAATCCCGATCCCATGGCGACCTGGCGGGACCACGCCGCGATCCTCGACGCCGTCCGCGCCCGCGATGTCGCCGCCGTCCGCGACCGGCTCGACCGCCATTATGCAGGCATCTCCCAGGTCATCGAGCAATGGCGCCGCGAGCGGGCAGCGCCGTGACGATGGCCCCCTTCTCACCAGCATGGATCTGACGCCGATGCCTTCTCCCGCGCTTCGCCTGCACGGAATCGTGCCGCCCACAGTGACTCCGCTGACCCGCGACGGGCGGCTCGACAGGCCGTCCTTCGTGCGCGTCATCGAGCACCTGATCGGAGGCGGCGTGCACGGGCTCTTCGTGCTCGGCTCCACCAGCGAGGTGGTCTTCCACGACGCCGAGGCTCGCAAGGAGATCATCGACCTCGCCGTGAAGACCGTGGGCGGCCGGCTGCCGATCCTCGTCGGCGCCGTCGACCCGACGACCGAGCGCGTCATCAAGCTCGGCCGCATGGCGAAAGCGGCCGGCGCCGACGGCATCGTCGTCACCGCGCCGTTCTACGCGCGCACGAGCCAGGCGGAGATCATCGACCATTTCCGCTACGTGCGCGACGGGGTCGACCTGCCGGTGGTGGCCTACGACATCCCGGTCTGCGTGCATGTCAAGCTGGAGCGCGCGACCGTGTCGGCGATCGCCCGCGAGCGCCTCGCCGTGGGGCTGAAGGATTCCAGCGGCGACGAGGGCTCGTTCCGCTATGCGGTCATGGAGCATGCGGCGAACCCGGACTTCTTCGTGATGACGGGAGCCGAGCTGACGGCCGACGGCGCCATGCTGATGGGGGCCAACGGAATCGTTCCCGGCCTCGCCAACGTCGATCCGCACGCCTATGTGCGCTTGTACGACGCGGCGCGACGGGGCGACTGGGCGGCCGCCCGCGCGGCGCAGGAGCATCTCTGCCGGCTGTTCGAGATCGTCCGGGTCGGCCTGCCGCGCACCAGCGTCGGGGCGGCCGGCGTCGGCGGGTTCAAGACTGCAATGCAGCTCCTGGGTGTGATATCCGAGAACAGGATGGCAGCGCCCCAGCGCTCGCTGGAGGGCGAGGAGATCGCCCGGGTCGCCGCCATCCTGCGCGAGACCGGCTTGGCGCGCGCCGGCAACGCCAGCGCCGCCTGATCGGTCGAGGTTTCCGGCAACGACAACCGGCACCAACGCCGGCTCACTAGGGAAGGAAGACTGCGATGACAAGACAAGGCACACGCACGCTCGCCATCTCCCGGCGCGCCTTCGCCGCCGGCCTGGCTGCCACGGGCGTGGCCATGCCGATGGTCGCCCGGGGCCAGGGCAAGACCGTGATCCGCTGGGGCGAGCTGCTCGCCGCGACGCACCCGCAGGTCCAGATGGTCGATCGCATCTCCAAGGAGGTGAAGGAGAAGTCGAGCGGCCGCATCGACATCCAGGTCTTCCCGGGCGGCCAGCTCGGCTCGGGCAAGGACATGATGGAGTCGGTCTCCAGCGGCGCGCTGCACTTCACCACCGACGGGGCCGGGGCGCTGGGCGCCTTCCTGCCGGCGCTGACGCTCGTCGAGGCCCCGTATCTCTGGCGCGACGCGGCGCACCTGGCGAAGGTCTCCAAGTCGCCGATCTTCGGCAAGATGAACGACGAGCTCGTCGCCAAGCGCGGCATGCGCATGCTCAACGTCACCTACTACGGCAAGCGGCACCTGACGACCGGCAGCAAGGCCGTGCGCACGCCGGCCGACATGGTCGGCTTCAAGCTGCGCGTGCCGCCGGTGGACGTCTTCCAGGCGATGGCGGACGCGTGGGGCGCCAAGGCGACGCCGATCGCCTTCCCCGAGCTCTACCTGGCGCTGAGCCAGGGAGCCGTCGACGGGCAGGAGAACCCGCTACCGACCATCCAGTCCGGCAAGTTCTTCGAGGTGCAGAAGTTCCTCGTGCTGACCGAGCACATCATCACGCCGCGCCTGATCATCGTGAACGAGGCCTTCTGGAAGGGCCTCCCTGCCGCCGACCGCTCGATGATGCAGGCGGCGTTCGACGCCGGCGCTGCGTGGCAGGACAAGGAGCTGCTGGGCCAAGAGGCCTCGCTCGTCGCCACGCTGAAGGGCGCCGGCATGACCGTGATCGAGCCGGACCTGGCGCTCTGGCGCAAGCCCGTGCTCGACACCGTCCCGGCGAAGTTCGAGGCGCGCTGGGGCAAGGGCTCATTCGACGCCCTGAAGGCGCTCTGAGCCGCCGCATCGGCACCCTCGCATCGTGAGGCCGTTCGCGATCCTCCCTGCGCCTTTCGCGGGGAGGACGCGGCGCGCCTGGGAGGTCCGCATGGAGGCTCTGTCGCGGGCGCTCGAGAAGGCCCTGCGGTGGGCGGCGGTGCTGCTCTTGACGGCGCTGCTCGCCAGCGTCGTCATCGGCGTGCTGTCGCGGCTGGTCAACCAGCCGGTGGCATGGTCGGACGAGACGGCGCAGTACCTCCTCGTCTGGACCGGCTTCGTCGGCTGGATGATCGCCGCGCGGCGGCGCAGCCATATCCGCATCAACGTCTTCGTCGACCTTCTGCCTGCCGGTGCCCGGGTCGCGGCGGAAGTCGCGATCCAGGCGTCCGTGATCGTGCTGGCGGCTGCGCTCCTGCGCTTCGGCTGGCCGCTGATCGGCCGCAACTGGGACGTCGAGTGGGTGAGCCTGCCGTTGCCCTCAGGCCTTCTTTACCTGCCCATGCCCTTCGCTGCAGCCGTGCTGGTCGGGCAGGCGCTCCTCGAGATCGGACAGGCGCTGCGCGGACGGGCGGGCGGCGCGCCTGGCGCCGGACGGCTGCCGCCATGATCGAGACCATGTCGTGGATCATGGCGGCCTGGTTCGCCGCGCTCCTGGCCGGCGTGCCGCTCTTCGCCTCGATCGGCCTGGCGAGCTTCGCCTTCGTCTGGTTCGCCGGCATTCCGCTCGGCATCGTCCCGCAGAAGGTTGCCCAGGCCGCCAACTCCTTCCCGCTGCTCGCCGCGCCGCTGTTCATCCTGATGGGCAACATCATGAACTCGTCGGGCGTCACCGACCGGATCTTCGCGTTCGCGACGGCCTGCGTCGGCTGGCTGCGCGGCGGGCTCTGCCACGCCAACATCCTGGCGAGCGTCATCTTCGCCGGCATGTCCGGCTCGGCCGTGGCGGACGCGGGCGGCGTCGGCACGCTTGAGATCAAGGCGATGAAGGACGAGGGCTACGACCCCGAGACCGCCGCCGCGATCACCGCGGCGTCCGCCACCATAGGCCCGATCATCCCGCCCTCGCTGCCGATGGTGATCTACGGCGTCTCGGCGGACGTCTCGATCGGCGGGCTGTTCCTCGCCGGCGTGGTGCCGGGGCTGCTGATGGCGGTGGCGCTGATGCTAATGGTGGCGGAGGTCGCGCGCCGCCGCAAGCTGCCGCGCCACCGTTTCCCCGGCCTCGCCGACCTCTGGACCGCGTACAAGCGCGCCCATTGGGCGCTGATGACGCCGGTCATCCTGTTCGGCGGCATGATCGCCGGCATCTTCACGCCGACCGAGGCGGCAGGGGTCTCCACGGTCTACGCCCTGGTCCTCGGCCTCGTCGTCTACCGCGACTTCAAGCTCCGCGACCTGCCGAAGCTGATCGAGGACACGGTCGAGACGACCGGCGTGGTGCTGGCGCTGGTGATGACGGCGGCGGCGCTCGCCTGGTGCCTGTCGATCTCGCGCATTCCCCAGACCGTCGGCCCGATGATCGTCGATCTCGTCGGCAACCCGTTCTGGTTCCTGGTCGCCGTCAACCTGCTCCTGCTCGTCGTCGGCTGCTTCATGGAGGC
>JAEULF010000318.1 GCA_016793965.1 Alphaproteobacteria bacterium
GGCGCGCAGGCGATCAGCGAGGAGAACCTCGCCGACCGCTACCACACCGCCTGCGATCCGCGCCTCAACGCGCAGCAGGCGATCGAGCTCGCCTTCCGCGTCGCGGAGGGGCTGAAGCGCGAGCGCGACTCGCGCGCTGCCAGCGGCGTTGGTCTCCTGCCGCAGGTCGCCGCGGCGGAGTGACGGCGGCCGTCGCGCCGCCGGACTCGGTCCCAGGTGCGAGCGATGCCCACGCGCTTCTGTCCTGCGGCGGCTGCCCCATGCCCTACCCCGGCCCTGCCCATCGCGGCGCGACGGGGAGGGCCGGGGTGGGCCCTCAGACCGCCGCGCGCGCGTCACAAGTCCGGAGCCGTCCATGAACGATAGGGTCGCGCCGCCGCAGCCCGCCTCGCTGGTCCAGGCAATGCCCGCCGCCGACGAGGTGCAGCGCTGGACCGACGTCTACTTCGCGCGGACCAAGGCGGTCGTCGAGCGTTTCGGCGACGTGGACGTCACCTATGCGGTGTTCATGCGGCGGCCGGTCATCCACACGCCGCGGCTCGCGGTCGGTTGGCTCGAGCGCATCGCCGCCGAGCGCGGCACGCGCTTCAAGATCGAGCATCTCTTCGCCGAGGGCGCCTGGGTCGGCGCCGGCGAGCCGATGCTCTACATCTCCGGCTCCTTCCGCCACCTGGTCGACCTGGAGACGCACTACCTGCAGAAGCTCGGCGCCGCCTGCGTCGCCGCCTTCAACGCGCACGAGATGTGCGTGTCGCTGCCGAAGGTGGCGTTCCTCGCCATGGACGCGCGCCATGCCACCGGCGTCGAGATGGCGGAGCTGATGGCTTATGCCGCATCGGTCGGCAGCGAGGCGGCCAAGCGCGAGGTCGGCGCCGTCGGCTTCGTCGGCAACGCGACCAACGCCACCGCGCATTTCTTCGGCGCTAGCGCAGGGCTCGGCACCATGCCGCACGCGCTGATCGGCTACGCCGGCTCGACGGTGCGCGCCTGCGAGATGTTCCACGACACGCATCCCGATCTCGCGCTGACGGCGCTCGTCGACTACTACGGCCGCGAGGTGACGGACGGGCTTGCCGTCTGCCGGCGCTTCCCCGGCCTCGCCGCGGAGGGGCGGCTCTCGGTGCGGCTCGACACCCATGGCGGCCGCTTCCTGGAGGGCCTCGACCCGCAGACGAGCTACGCCGTGCTCGAGCGCAACGTGCCGGAGGCGATCCGCGGCTACCGCACGGAGGCGGAGCTGCGCAACCTGGTCGGCACCGGCGTCTCGGCGGCGGCGATCTGGTTCATGCGCGAGCAGCTCGACCTCGCCGGCTTCCCCAAGGTGAGGATCGTCGCATCGTCCGGCTTCGGCCCGGAGAAATGCCGCGTCATGGCGCTGGCGCGGGCGCCGATCGACGTCGTCGGCACCGGCTCGTTCCTGCCCGACCGCTGGACCGAGACCTACGCGACGGCCGACATCATCGCCTACAACGGCCGCGCCAGCGTCAAGGTCGGCCGCGAGTTCCTGCTGCGGAAATGAGTCGCGCTCATCCGGCAGCGCAGACCGCGCCTGCCCGCCATGGCAGCGCTGCTGCGCGCGCTTGGATGCGGTCGGCGCGCCGTGCGACGCCAGGTGCAGGCGGCGCGGCGCGCCAGGTGCGCGGGTTCGGCAGGATGGCGGCCAGCAAGGCTGCCTCGCGCGGCGTGAGCGCCGCGGCCGGCTTGCCGAAATGGTGCCGCGCGGCGGCTTCGGCGCCGTAGATCCCCTGGCCCCATTCGACGACGTTGAGATAGACCTCGAGCACGCGCGCCTTCGGCCAGGCCGCCTCGATCAGCACGGTCAGCCAGGCCTCGGCGCCCTTGCGCAGGATCGTGCGGCTCGGCGGCAGGAAGGCGGCGCGCGCCGCCTGCATGCTGATGGTGCTGGCGCCGCGCAAGCGCTCGCCGTCCGCCCAATCGTCGATCGCATCCTCGATCTCGCGCCAATCGAAGCCGGCATGCCGGCAGAAGCGCGCATCCTCGGATGCGACGACGGCGCGCTTGAGGGCATCGGCGATGGCCGAGAGGGACCGCCATTCATGCTGGATCGAGGCCGCGCGACCGAGCAGCCGGTCCGCGAGCATGGCCGGCGTGCCCGGCGGATCGACGAAACGGACGATCAGGACGGCGGCCAGGGACAGGGCGGCGAACGCTGCCGCGACAATGGTTGCCACGCGCAGCGCCAAGCTCAGCCAGCGTCGCGCGCCTGACCGGCGCTCCGCCTGGCCGGGCTGATTCGCGCGGTCGGTCCCTCGGGTCTGCACGAGAGGTTAGCTAGCGGCGTCCGTGCCGCGGCGCAACCCGGGAACCGAGGAGCCAGCGAAAGGCCCCGGGCGTCTCCGTCCGGGGCCTGGTCGACTCCAGCTTCGCTCAGTTTGCGGTCTGGCTGACTTGCTTGCCCGGCGCCGGTTCGTCGACGATCGCCTGGTAGACGAGCTGCTTGATCTGGCGCCGGTAGAACGCGCGGGCCGGGCTCGGCGCCTGGGTCATCATCACGACGGCGAGATGCTCGGTCGGATCGACCCAGAAGAACGTGCCCGCATACCCCGCCCACATGTACTCGCCGGTCGAGCCCGGCACGCCGGCGATGCCCGCCTGCTTGCGCACGGCGAAGCCGAGGCCGAAGCCGTAGCCCTGCGTGCCGATCAGCAGCTCGCCGGGCTGCAGCGGCTGGCGGATGCGCTCGCCGAGATGGTCGGCCGTCATCAGCGCCACCGTTGTGCGGCTCATCAGCCGTGCGCCGTCGAGCGTGCCGCCGTTGAGCAGCATCTGCGAGAAGCGCAGGTAGTCGGCCGCCGTGCCGACGCCGCCGGCGCCGCCCGAATCGTTCTTCGGCACGATCGAGACGTCGATCAGCTTGTTGGCATTGCCCGTGGCCGGGTCCTTGTCGAAGGCCTGGGCGACGCGGCCGATCTTGTCCTTCGCCACCCAGAAGCCGGTGTCCGCCATCTTGAGCGGCTTGGCGATGCGCTCGCGCACGAAGTCGGCGAGCCGCATCTTCGACGCCGCCTCGACGACGCGGCCGAGGATGTCGGAGGAGTGGCTGTACTCCCATTGCGTCGCCGGCTGGTGCGCCAGCGGCGCCTTGCCGACCGCCGCGTTCTGCTCGGCCGGCGTCATGGCGCGGGCGTCGAAGTCGATGTCGCCCGGCTTGTACATGCCGCCCGCCTTGTAGGCGTCCTTGACCGGCTGGTTGCGCGTGATCTCGCCGTAAGCGAGCCCCGAGGTATGGCGCAGCAGGTCCTGCACCGTCATCGCCCGGTCGCCCTTGACCATGTCGTAGCCCGATCCGTCGGCCTTGGCGACGCTCACCATCTGGTCCTTGAAGTCCGGCAGGAACTTGGCCACCGGGTCGGTGAGCTGGATGCGGCCGTCCTCGACCAGCATCATGGCGGCGACGGAGACGATCGGCTTCGTCATCGAGTAGATGCGGAAGATCGAATCCTTCGCCATCGGCGCCTTCTTGGCGGCGTCGCGATAGCCGATCGCCTCGTAGTAGACGAGCTTGCCCTGGCGGGCGACGGCGATCACCGCGCCCGGCAGCTTCTTCTCGTCGACCTCAGCCTTGAACCACTTGGTGATGCGACCGAGGCGGGCGGCCGACATGCCGACCTCCTCGGGCTTGGCCGTCGGCAGCGGGGCTTGCGCCCAGGCGGAAGACGGCGCGGCCGCGGCCGTGCCGACCAGCAGCGCTGCGGTCAGCAGCGCCGATCCGATGCGTGTCATGCGTTCTCTCCCCAAAGGCGACGAGCGTGGCCTCGTCGCGATGACTTGTTGGCGATGCATTTCTTGCTTTGGACCGGGATTGCGCCATTCCGGTTGCGAAGGCTAGCCCTCGGCGGCTGGTAGTG
>JAEULF010000371.1 GCA_016793965.1 Alphaproteobacteria bacterium
CTGCTCGCCGGCTTCACCTGGCGCCAGGTCGCCTTGGGGATCGCGCCCATCCTCGTCGGCGCGGTCGCCTACCCCCTGGGCAACCAGCTGCTCGCCACCGCGCGCAGCGGCGGCGGGCGCCTCGTGCCCGCTCTGGGCGACGGCGTGCTCAGCGATGCCGCTGCCTGCGTCTTCCTGATGGCGCTCGGCTCGATGCCCTTCTGGGCGGCCCTCCTGGCGGTGACCCGGCCGCCGGAGCCCAGCGCCGATCAGGTGCTCGCCATCGCCGTCGTCGCGGTCTGCTCCGGCGCGATCGGCACGGCGATCTTCATCTATGCCCGCCACAAGAGCCGCGACCCCTACGCGGTCGCCGCCGTCGACGCGACCCAGGCAGGCGAGGTGCCGTTCACCGTCCTGGGCGAGGTGCTCATCCTCGGCGCCGCCTGGCCGCAGGCCTGGGGATGGGCCGGCATCCTGCTGGTGATCGGCGGGCTGGTCGGGCTGACGCTGAGATCCGGCGCGCCGGCGCAGGGCAAGACCTGATCCGGCGACGTCACAGCATCGCGGCGAGGTCCTTGCCGCGGGCGTCGATCGAGAGCCCGTCGAGCAGCCCGTCGCCGAGCTCCATGCCCATCGCCTTCAGGCTCTCCTCGCGGATCAGGTCGGAGACCGTGCGCCGCAGCGCCATGAACTGCGGCGAGGAGGTCATGGCCGGGTCGCGCGGGCGCGGCAGCGGCACGGGCAGCATCATCTTCAGCCGGCCCGGCCGCGCGGTCATGACGTAGATGCGGTCGGAGAGGAAGATCGCCTCCTCGATGTCGTGCGTCACGAACAGCACGGAGATGCGCAGCTTCTGCCACATGTTGGTGAGGATCTGCTGCATCACCGCGCGGGTCTGCGCGTCGAGCGCGCCGAAGGGCTCGTCGAGCAGCAGGACGCGCGGGCTGGTCGCGAGCGCGCGCACGATGCCCACGCGCTGGCGCATGCCGCCGGAAAGCTGGTCGGGATAGTGGTTCTCGAAGGCCAGCAGCCCGGCGATGCCGAGCAGCGTGCGCGCCGCCTCCTCGCGCCGCGCGCGGCCGACGCCCTTCATCTTGAAGCCGAACTCGACGTTCTGGCGCACCGTCTTCCACGGGAAGAGCGAGTACTGCTGGAACACCATGCCGCGGTCGGCGCCGGGGCCGCGGATCGGCTCGCCGTCGACCAGGGCAGCGCCGGCGGTCGGCGCGATGAAGCCGGCGACGACGTTGAGCAGCGTCGACTTGCCGCAGCCCGACGGCCCGATCAGCGAGACGAACTCGCCGGGCCTGACCTCGAGGTCGAAGCCCTGCACGGCGTCGATCGACTGGCGCCCGCTCTCGAAGCGCAGGTGGACGTCGCGCAGCGCCACGTGGCCGCGCGTCGGCTCGCCGCCGGCGGCGACAGGACCGGCGAGGGGGGCGACGCTCATCTAGCGCCCCTCCTGCACGGCGCTGCCGCGCGCCCAGGGCATGACGAGTCCGCCGATCATGCGGATGACGGCGCTGCTCAAGAGGCCGAGCACGCCGATGCAGACCATGCCGAGCACGATGTCGGCGTACTGGATCAGCGAGTAGGCCTCCCAGGTGAAGTAGCCGATGCCGAACTGGCCGGAGATCATCTCGGCGGCGATCAGCGAGACCCAGGCGACGCCCATGCCGACCGTCAGCCCGGTGAAGATCTGCGGCAGCGTCCCCGGCAGGTAGACCTCCAGGAAGAGCTGGCGCTCCGACGCGCCCAGGCAGCGCGCGGCGCGCACCAGCACGCCGTCGAGCGCGTGCATGCCGTGCAGAGTGTTGACCAGGATCGGGAAGAACGAGCCGAGGAAGGTGATGAACACGATCGAGGCCTCGGTCGTCGGCCAGAGCATGATCGACATCGGCACCCAGGCGATCGCGGGGATCGGGCGCAGCGCCTCCGACAGCGGGAAGACGCACTCGCGCACGACGCGGAAGCGGCCCATCACCAGCCCGAGCGGCACGCCGACCAGGGCCGCCAGGCAGAACCCCAGCATGATCCGGCGCAGGCTGATCAGGACGTTCTGCACGAAGGACGGGTTGTCGAGCGCGTGCGCCAGGCGGTCGAGCACGACGAGCGGGCCGGGCACGTTGATGAAGCGGATGAAGGCGTCGAGGCGGTAGGTCGAGGCGAGGTGCCAGGCGACCAGGAAGGCGGCGATCGACAGGACGCCGAGCGCCATGGCGCGGCCGCTCGGCCCGCGCGCCAGGAGCGCCGCCCAGGGCCGGGCGGGCGCTTCCGCCGCTCGGGACGCCGGCAGGGGCCCCGGCAGGGGCGCCGCCGGGGCGGCGCCCTCCCGTGCCGGTGCCGCCTGCCCGGTGCCGGCAGCGCCGTGGAGCTTCAGGACCGTGGCCGTCGACATCGCCTGGCGCTCCCGCCGCTCAGCTGCCCGCGCTCGCCGCCGCGACCGCGTCGGCGAAGGTCCCGAGCTTGCCCTTGATCTTCGCGGCATGGCTCTCGGCGTCGCCCTTCAGCATGAACGGCACGATGTCCGGCTTGGCGCCGCCGCCGATGGCGTAGAAGGCGTGGTCGGCGAACACCTTGATGCCGTAGGTCTTCTCCTGCAGGTAGACGACGCCGGCCTCCTTGCCGCTCTTCTTCAAGGCCGCGTAGGCGGCGAGCGTGCAGCGCGGCGAGCTGTAGGATTCGATGTCGCCGCCCTTGACCCAGATCTGGCCCGCCTGCGTCGGGTCCGTGATGGCGACGCCGCACAGCCTGTCCTGCCCGGTGATCGGGTAGTTGGAGAAATCGGCGAGCTGCTTGCCGTAGTCGAGGCCCATCTCCTGGTAGGCTTGGCGCACGTAGCTCTCGTTGACCCAGGCCTTGACGTCAAAGGCCTTGATGCGGTCGAGGCTCTGCAGCACGCCCGCGACATCGGCGGCGTGCTTCACGAGCTGCGGCTTGATCGTCAGGTCCATGTTCATGATGCCCATGGGGCCCATGAACATGTAGACGACCTCCTTGGCGATGCCGGTCCACTGCTCGATCTTCTCCGACGCGAGCTTGGGATCGGCCTTGATCCAGTTCATGCCGTCGATCGACGCCTTGATGTATGCGAGCACGACCTCCGGGTGCTTCTCCGCGAAGTCCGTGCGCACGACGAGGCCGTGGAACGTCGGCGCGTTGGTCTGCGCGCCGTCGAAGATCTTGCGCGCGAAGCCGCGGAAGGGCAGCAGCTCGGCGAAGGGCACGAAGTTGGCGTGGCCCTCGATCTTCTTCTCCTGCAGGCTGGTCGCGCCGACCTCCGGCGTCTGGCTCGCCAGCTTGAAGAAGGTCTGCGGCCACTTCCTGTCCTGCATGGTCTTCAGCAGCATGCCGTGCGCAGCCGAGCCGAAGGGCACGGTGACCGTCTTGTCCTTCAGGTCGTCGATCTTGAAGTGGGGCGAGTCCTTGTGCACCACGAGGCCGTTGCCGGAGCCCGTGATCGAGTACGCGGCGACCGAGACGAGCTGGCTCTTGCTCTCCGGGTTCTGCGTGAAGTTGAAGCCGTTGACGACCAGCGGATAGTCGCCCATGCCGCCGATCTGCAGCTTGTTCGCCATCATGCCGTTGGTGACCGGCGGGCCGGAGGTGAAGTTCTGCCAGTCGAGCTTCCACGTGGCGCCGGCGTACTTGCCGGTCTTCGGCAGGCGCTTCTCGAGGAAGCCCATCTCCTTCAGCACGACGCCGGTGTGCACCGTGTTGGTCGTCGTGTTCTGCGTGCCGATGCCGAGCGTGATCTCCTGCGCGCCGGCGAGCGGCGCTCCGGCCAGGCACAGCGCCAGCCCGAGGACCGGCCCGAGGACCGGCCCGAGGACCGGCCCGAGGACCGGGACGTCAGCCGAGCGAAGCGTGTTCATGTTGGCCCCCCAAGGTCGTTGCGGCTCTTGGGGCGAGCCTCCCCGCGTTTTCTTGTCCGGCGATGATGCGGGCCGCGGCAGGAGCGTCCAACGCCAATCGCCCGCACGCCGTCAATTAATTGCCCAGATGGCGCCGTCGCCCATTTTCTGGGCAAATGGCTGAATCTCGGCGGGCGACCCGGTCATCGTCCCTTGCCCGGCCGCGCCAGGCGCTCGAGGTCGAGCAGCGTGATGCGGCCGCGATTGAGCCGGATGATCCCGTCCGCCTCGAGCCGGTTGAGGCAGGCGGTGACCCATTGCCGCGTGCCGCCGACCATGTGCGCGAGATCCTGGTGCGTGAACACGGCCCCGATCAACAGGCCACCGCCCTCGGCGACGCCATGCAGCTCGGCTAGGTGCAGGAGCAGCCGCTGCAGCCGCTCGAACACCGAGCGCGTTCCCAGCACCTGGGCGAGGGCAGAGTAGCAGCGCCCCTTGAAGACCAGGCCGTCGATGATCCAGAGAGCCAGATTGGGCAGGCGCGGAATGAGGGCGCGCAGCGTCTTGCCCGGCAGCATGAGGACCGAGCTCGTGCGCACCGCGACGCCCGACCAGACATGCGTGCCGCCGAACACCTCTGGGCCGCCGACGAAGTTTCCGGGGTGCCAATAGGCCAGAGTGATCTCGCGGCCCGAGGTGGCCGCGTAAAAGACGCGGATGCTGCCGGATTCGACGAGGAAGATGCCGTCATGCGCCTCGCCCTGGGCGAAGAGCAGCTCGCCGCGCTTGACGACGCGGCGCTTGCCCTGCGCCAGCAGCAGCTCGACCTCGGCCGGAGCGAGCTGGTCGAGAATGCGCGGCGGGCCGGCAATCCCTGCGTCGGGCTCGGACAGGATCACGCCGGGCGAGCGCGACCGTGCACCGGGCGCGGGGGCCGCCTTGGGCGCCGGCTTGGCCTTCGCTTCGCCCTCTCGGCGCACTGCCGCTGCTGCCATGGTCGCTCCCCTGCCTGGCCTGCGGCCGGCACTTGCAGCGTTCAGCGAGAGCTAGCAAGAGCGATGCCAGGTCGTCGGGCGCGGGACGTCAAGCGGCAGGCCGGATCCGACCGATCGCCCAGCGCACCAGCTTGCGCACGTCGGGATCGGCGTCGTCGCGCAGCGGCTCGAGCAGCGGCAGGGCCGAAGCATGCGCGATCTCGCCGAGCGCCGCCGCCGCCTCCTTGCGCAGGTTCGAGATCACGCTCGGCGCCAGCGCCGCGCCGAGCATCGGCACGGCGCGGGCGTCGCCGATCCGCCCGAGCGCGTTGGCCGCCTTCGCGCGCACCTGCCAGTAGGCATCGTCGAGCGCGGCGACGAGTGCCGCGAAGGCGCCCGCCGCCTTGAGCCGGCCGATCGCGTCGGCGGCCTCCTCGCGCACCTGCCACGCTGCGTCGGCGAGGCCGCGCACCAGGGCATCGGCGACCGCGCCCTCCGGCCTGGCGAAGACGAGGGCGCCCATCGCCGTCTGGCGGACCGAAGCGTCAGCGTCGCGCGCCGCGTTGATCAGCGCCGGCAGCGCGTCGCCGGCGCGCAGGTAGCCCAGCACGGCGACGGCCTCGCGCCGGACTGCTGGCTCCGGATCGGCGAGGCGCCTGAGCGCCGGCGCCATGGCCTTGGCTTCGCGCAGCTCGCGCAGGCCGCGCAGCGCCGCGGCGCGCACGAATGCGTCGGCATGGTCGACGCGCGCCAGCAGCGCCGCGGCGCCGCGCGCGTCCTTCTTCTCGGCAAGAGCGGCCGCGGCGGCCTGGCGCACTGCCTCGATCTTGTCCTCGCAGCCCTCGAGCAGCGCGGCCACCACCTCCGGCCCCTCGAAGCCGTCGAGCGCCCGCATCACCGCCTCGCGCACGCCGGCATCGCCGTCGCGCGCGACCGTGAGCAGGTGCGGCACGGCCTCCGCCAGCCCGATATCGGCCAGCGCCATGACCGCGACGCGGCGCGCGTCCGGCGCCGCCGCCTCCAGGCGCAGCGCGATCTCGTCGATCTCGTCGCCGCCCGCCTCGAAGACCGACTCGAGCCCCGCCATGGCGCCCTCGCTCAGCGCAGGAGATAGGGAATGCTGACCGACACGGCCCCGGTCGGGCAGTCGGTCTCGCAGGGCATGCAGTACCAGCACTCGTCGTACTTCATGTAGGCCGAGCCCTTGGCTATGTCGATCGCCAGGACGTCGAGCGGGCAGACGTCGACGCAGACCGTGCAGCCCTTCGCGGCGATGCACTTCGTCTCGTCCACCGTGACCGGCACGCTGGTCGCATGGTTGGCAAGCGGCATCAGGTCCTCCGTCGCTGCGCCTGGTCCGGGCCGGCTCACGCCGCCTTCGTCTTCACGCGCAGCTCGTTGTAGGCGTTCCGCTCCTGCTCCGGGATCGGCACGATGTAGGGCTCGACGGCGCGCTTGCGGTGCGCCATGGCGCCGTCGGCGCCCTTGAACAGCATGGTGTGGCAGAACCAGTTGGCGTCGTCGGCCTCCGGATGGTCGACCCGGTAATGGTAGAGGCCCCAGCGACTCTCCGTGCGGTAGAGCGAGGCGCGCGCGGCCATCTCCGCGCAGTCCAGGATCGACTGCACCTCGAGGGCCCGCATCAGCTCGTGCGGGTCGCGCGCGACCATGGCGCCGAGGTCCTCGCGGCACTCGTCGAAGCGGCGCAGCCCCAGCTCCATCTTGCGCGTGACCTTGGGCGGCTGCAGGTAGTCGTTGACCAGGCGGCGCACCTTGTACTCGATCTCGTACGGCGTCAGCCCGTCGCTGCGCTCCGTCGGCGCGAAGATGCGCGCGCGCTCCGCCGCGACGAAGTCCTGGTCGATCGGCGCGTGATCGACCTCCTTCGCGAACGCGGCCGCGTCCTCGCCGGCGATGGCGCCGTTGGTGAAGGCGCCGAGCATGTAGTTGTGCGGGATCGCCGCCATGTCGCCGGCGGCGTAGAGGCCGGGCACGGTGGTGCGCCCGCTCGCGTCGACGAAGACGCCGGACGCGCTGTGGCCGGAGCAGAAGCCGATCTCGGAGATGTGCATCTCGACCATCGCCTTGCGGTAGTTCGTGCCGCGGCGGTCGTGGAAGCGGCCGCGGCTCGGCCGCTCGTTGGTGTGCAGGATGGTCTCGATCTGCTGGATCGTCTCCTCGGCGAGGTGGTCGATCTTCAGGAACACCGGCCCCTTGCCGCTCTGCAGCTCGCGCCAGAACTCCAGCATCATCTGGCCTGACCAGTAGTCGCACTCGATGAAGCGCTCCCCCTTGTTGTTCGCGGTGTAGCCGCCGAAGGGGCCGGTCACGTAGGCGCAGGCCGGGCCGTTGTAGTCCTTGATCAGCGGGTTGATCTGGAAGCACTCGAGGTTCGCGAGCTCGGCGCCGGCGTGATAGGCCATGACGTAGCCGTCGCCGCAGTTCGTCGGGTTCTCGTAGGTGCCGAACAGGTAGCCCGAGGCCGGCAGCCCGATCCGCCCGGCGGCGCCGCAGGACAGCAGCACCGCCTTGGCGCGCACCACCAGCATCTCGCCGGTGCGCGTGTTGACGGCGAGGCAGCCCGAGGCGCGCCCGTCCCGCCCGGTCAGGAGCCGCGTCGCGTTGTAGCGGTTGACGACGTTGACCTGGTGCCGGCGGAGCTGGCGGTAGAGGATCTTCTTGACGTGGTGCCCCTCGGGCATGGGGAGCACGTAGGTGCCCATGTGGTGCACCTTGCGCACGCGGTAGTCGCCGGTGCCGTCCTTCTCGAACTTGACGCCGAGGTGGTCGAGCTTCTGGATCATCCTGAAGCTGTTGCTGGCATACGCCATGACCGGCTTCTGGTCGACGATGCCGTCATTGGCGATGGTGATCTCTTTGACGTACTGCTCGGGCGTGGCGTGGCCGGGCACGACGGCATTGTTGAGCCCGTCCATGCCCATGGAGATGGCGCCGCTGCGCTTGACGTTCGCTTTGTCGATCAGCACGACGTTGAGGCCGCGCTCGCGCTCCTTCGCCGCGATGCAGGCCATCGGCCCGGCCGTGCCGCCGCCGATCACCAGGAGGTCGCAGTCCACGGTATGCGTCTTGCCGAGGTCGCTCATCGCCCGCTCCCTGCGCCGATCCCCTGCACCGGCTCGCGTGCAGTGCAGCGAGACTGGCTCGGGCGCCCGGGGATGCAGAGCAACTAATTGCGCGGCGGTGCGGCAAGAGACCCCATGTCGATCCTTCCCGCCGCTGCGCCATGGGGAGGGTCGGCGTAGGGCGCTATGCGCGCCGTCCGCGACTGCGGCTGTCATGCTTCGGGCGCGTCCGCAAGCGACCGCAGCAGGCTCCAGGGATAGATCCCGCGGGCATGGCCGTCGGAGAAGCGCAGGTTGACGGCGTAGCTGCCGATCGCCTCGACACCGTCCACGGTCAGCGGCGGGAAGGCCGCGGGGAAGCGCCCGTCCGCCCGAGACCGCGTGCAGTCGGCGCAGCGGCATGCCGCCCGCAGCGCTGCCGCCGACAGCTCCGACGTGGCGCCGCCGGGCCAGGCGAGGACGAGGCTGGCTCGATCCGCGCCGAGCCGCACCTCCTCCGGCCAGGCCTCGTCCGCGCTCACCCGGCCGGGCTCACGGTTTCACCGCATGGCGGCGCGGCAGGGCGTGGCCGCGCTTCTGCAGGACCTTGCGCAGGCGGTCCGGGTAGTCGGTGACGATCCCGTCAATGCCGAGGTCGAAGAACCGCTCCATGGCCTGGGGATCGTTCACTGTCCAGACGAAGACCTTGAGGCCGAGGGCCTTGGCGTTGCGCACCGCGGCATCGCTGGCGTCGAGCGCGTTGGGCGCCCAGGCCTGGGCGCCCGCAGCCATCACCATCGCCGGCACGGTCGGGAAGTCGTCGGCGTCGAAGCCGGCGAGCCAAGGCGATGGCCCGGCGCGGCCGCGCTCCAGCGTGTTGAGGAAGGGCTGCTCCGACGTCATCAGCGCGACCTCGATGCCCGGCAGCGCGGTCTGCAGCACGCGCGGCACCGTCCAGTCGAGCGACGCGACGATGACGCGCGGCGCCAGGCGCAGCGCCCCGATCTCGCGCGCCAGCAGCTCGGCGAAGGCGCGCGGGTTCGGCGTCAGCGCGCGCTCGCGCGGCGTCAGCCTCGGCTCGATCATGAACCGCACTTCCGGCGCATGCGCGCGGCGCACCAGGTTGAACACCTCGGCCAGTGACGGGATGCTGACGCCCTCGGCCGGCTCCTGGTCCGGATAGAGCCGCGCCAGGCGGCTCGTCGGCTCCAACCGTCCGACGTCGAACTGCCAGAGGTCCTGGTAGGCGTAGTCCTTGAGCAGCGGCGTCGGCGCCGTCAGCCATTGCCGCGTGGCGCGGCGGCGCGCGATATCCGGGTTGAGCCGCGGCCCTTCGTGCGCGACCAGCACGCCGTCGCGCGACGACACGACGTCGATCTGGATGCGGTCGACGCCCACGCCCAGCGCCGCGGCGAAGCCGTCGAGCGTGTTCTCGGGCGCGAGGCCGCGCGCGCCCTTGGCGCCGATGATCTCGAGGCCGGCGGCGGGCGACGCGGCGAGGAGCAGCAGCGCCGCAAGCACCGCGGCAGCGATTGCCGAGAGCGCCGCCCCGACACTCCCCATGCTTCGCACGGAGAGGGAGAAGCGCAGTTCCTCTTCCCGCTCCCCGTCGCGCAGCGACAGGGAGGGTCGGGGTCGGGCCAGCACTCCGATCGCAGAGCTGACCGCGGGCATAGGGCGCGCGCCGTCTCCGGGGGGGCGGGGGAGGGAGCGTCGCTACCGCCTGGCCACCATGAGCTTCTTGATCTCGGCAATGGCCTTGGCCGGATTGAGGCTCTTCGGGCAGGTCTTCGTGCAGTTCATGATGGTGTGGCAGCGGTAGAGGCGGAACGGATCCTCCAGCGCATCGAGCCGCTCTCCCGTCGCCTCGTCGCGGCTGTCGGCGATCCAGCGATAGGCCTGCAGCAGGACGGCGGGCCCGAGATAGCGGTCGCCGTTCCACCAGTAGGAGGGGCATGAGGTCGAGCAGGAGAAGCAGAGGACGCACTCCCACAGCCCGTCGAGCTTCTCGCGCTCCTCCGGGCTCTGCAGCCGCTCGCGCTCCGGCGGCAGCGCGTCGGACTTGAGCCACGGCTCGACCGAGGCGAGCTGCGCGTAGGCCTGCGACAGGTCAGGCACGAGGTCCTTCACGACGGGCATGTGCGGCAGCGGGTAGATCTTCACGTCGCCCTTGATGTCCTTGAGGTCCTTCAGGCAGGCGAGCGTGTTGGTGCCGTCGATGTTCATGGCGCAGGAGCCGCACACGCCCTCGCGGCAGGAGCGGCGGAAGGTCAGCGTCGGGTCGACGGTGTTCTTGATCTTGATGAT
>JAEULF010000397.1 GCA_016793965.1 Alphaproteobacteria bacterium
AGTCGCTCGCGCACTTCTCCGCTCTGCCCAACATGGCCGGGCCGATGAGGTCCTGCGGCGGGATCGTCGACGCCGGCGACCTGTCTTGGACCTATGTCCCCTGCGAGCTCGCCGCGCGCCTGCCGGAGTTGACGGTCGCGCTCCTCGTCCTGGCGCCGGTTCCGCTCGTCGCATGGGCGCGCCGCGCGCTGCGGGGCGGCGCGCCGGCGCGACGAGCGGCGCTGCTCGACGCGCGCATGGCGGGCTGGGCGTTGCTGGTCCTCACGGTCGCGGTGCCCATCGCGACGGCCGTCGCGCTGAACGTCATCCTCTACGACGGCGTTCGGCACTTCCTGTTCGCGATCCCGCTGCTCGCGATCGTCGCCGGTGCGGTGCTCGACCGCGCTTGGTCGCTGCCTCTCGGCGCTTGGCGGCCAGCTGCGGGGGGCCTGCTCGCCGCCTATGCCCTGACGAAGCTCGTCGATCTGGCGACGCTGCATCCGGTGGCGTATGTGCAGGTCAACCAGTTTTTCGGCGGTCCCGCGGCCGCGCGGGAGAAGTTCGAGCTCGACTACCAGGACGGCGGGTTGCATCTCGGCGCGCGCTGGATCGGGCGCCGCTTCGCCGCCGAAGGGCGCACGGCGACCGCCAGGATCTGCGTCGATTGGCGCGACGATCTCTGGTTCATGGCACCGGGCCTGCGTCAGCCCGCGCCCGACGAGACGCCTGCCTTCGTCGTCATGGGCGGCCGCTCGGCTTGCTCTCTGCCCGAGGGCGCGCAGCTCATCGGCCACGTGGAGCGGCGCGGCCTGGTGCTCGCCCGGATCTACCGGACAGCCGCCGCGCCGCCTTGACGGTCCTGCGGCCCGTCCCTCAGTGCATGATCAGCACGGGCAGCTTCGCCTCGTGCAGGATGTGGCGGGTGGCGCCGCCCAGGATCATCTCGCGCATCCGGCTGTGCCCGTAAGCGCCCATCACCAGGAGGTCCGCGCCGAGGCGCTGCGCCTCGGCCAGCAGCTTGTCGCCCGCCTGTGCCGGCACCGCGTCGAACCGGACCGGCGGCTGCACGGCGATGCCGTGGCGCTGCAAGGCCTCGCCCAGCAGGCCCCCGTCCCCGTCAGGCGGCGCGATGACGGTGACGGCTTTGGCGTCGAGCAGGAAGGGCATCGCGCCAGCGACGGCATGCGCGGCGTTCGCGCTGTTGTTCCAGGCGATGGCGACGCGCGTGCCGACGGTGGCCGGCATCTTGGTCGGCAGCAGGAGGACAGGGCGCGCCACGTCGAACAGCGTGAACTCGTCCACCGTCATCGGATAGGCGCCGGTGGCGTTGGCCGGCCGCGCCGCGACGATGAGGTCGGCCGCGCGCCCGTGCTTGACGACGACGTCGTAGGCATCTCCCTCTGCGTCAAGCCAGGCCGCAGTCGCGGCATCCGGGCGTGCCTTGCCCGTGGCGATGCCGGCCTTCTTCACGACGGACTCGAAGGCGCTCTTGGCCTGGCCGGCGCGCGCGTCCATTTCCTTCCGCGCCGAGCGGATCAGGTCCTCCACCATGACGGCGCTGACGCCTTCGGCCGCGAAGGCCGCATAGGATTCGGGCGAGGGACGGGCATGCAGCACGCTGACATGAGCTTTCCAGCGACCGGCCAGCGCCAGTGCAGGCTCAGCGGCCGCGGCAACCGCTGTCGCGTCGCTCACGGGAACGAGGAGCGTCTTGTAGCTCATGCCGACCATCGCTTGTTGATGAGCCTCCCACGGGCTCGATGATCGACCTTAAACCAGGGAAAGAGTCCGCTGACCTTGATTCACATCAACGTCTGGATTGCGCCCGGCGCGCGTTGCACCGGGCGCCTCCTTGGCTAGGCTGCGAGGCCTGCTGCGATCCAGTCGAGCGACCGGTGCTTCAGGCGCGGCCACATCAGGTCGACCTCGTGCGGCGTCAGCCTGCCGAACAGGCGCATCAGCTCACGCGTCGCCCGCAGCGCGGCGATCTTGTCGCGTCGCCGCCAGGCCTCGACCGACCAGGCTTCCTCCGTGACGGCGAGCGCCTTCGTCGGCGCGAAGAGGTCAGCCTCGACCGTCGTGCCGTCGGATGCCGCGACGCGGGCCTGCCGCACGACGTAGCCGTCGCCCTCGTAGAACGTCAGGCGCGCCTGGTCGGCGCGGCTCAGGCCATACACCATCAAGCCGCTCACGGCGCTCTCGGCCCGGGGTGCGAGAGCCGGGTAGTCCTCGCCCTTGACGCGCCGGCAGGCATGGCCAGCGAGCGTGGCGGGGACGAGAGTGAGGTCGTGAATGGGTCGCCCGAGGACCTGGACCAGCATCTCGCGGTCCATCAGCGTGCCGTAGACGAACAGCGGGCGCGCCGGCATGTCGTCGAGGCCGGGCGTGCGCAGCAGCGGCGGGTCGCAGACGGCGACCTGTTCCGTGCGCTCGAAGCCGTTGAAGCGCGTGCGCACGGCCGTGCCGTAGCCGCCGGTCTGGCCGAGCTCAAGGTAGTCGCCCTCGCGTACGTCAGCCGAGACCATGAACGGGCCGGGCATCTTGTCGGCGCTGTCGCAGGTCGGGCCCCAGAAGAAGAACGGCAGCTGCTCCGCGGCGGCGGGGGTGCGGCCCATGTCGGCCGGCCGGATGACGCGCACGGGGAAGCGGAAGCCGAACAGGCCGGCGTCCGACAGCGTGCCGTACATGCCGTCGGTGATGTAGAGCTCGTTCCCGCGGCGCTTCAGCACCTGCACGACCACGGACGTGCCGGCGCCCACGAGCGCACGGCCCGGCTCGCACCAGAGCTCTGTCGTCTGCGGCAGGTGGAGGGCAGCGAATCCCTCGCGGATCGCTGCCATGTAGAGGGCGAGGTCGGGCGGCGTCTGGTCCGGGTAGCTGACGGGGAAGCCGCCGCCGACATCGATCACGTCGGGCGTCACGCCGGACGCGCGGATGACGTCGCCGCACAGGTCGAGGGCGCGGCGGAACGCCTGGGGATCCAGCCCCTGCGAGCCGGTGTGGAAGCACAGGCCGACGCGCCGGCCGACCGCGCGGGCGGCGCGCAGCAGCATGGCGGCGTGATCCGGGATGACGCCGAACTTGCCGGACAGGTCGCAGACGGCCGAGCCCTTCGGCAGGGCGAGACGGACATGCAAAGCGAGGTCGTCGGCGCGGTCGGTCTCGTCGAGGATCTTGACCAGCTCCTCGAACGTGTCGACGGCGAAGTCGCGCACGCCGTGCTCGTCGTAGGCCGAGCGGATCGAGGGCCGGGTCTTGACCGGGTGCATGTAGGCCAGGAACGCGTCGGGCAGGAGCCGGCGCAGCAGCATGATCTCGCCGAGCGAGGCGACGTCGAAGTGCCGGACGCCGCCCGCCGCGAGGGCGAGCAGCACCTGCGGGTCGGGATTGCACTTCACCGCGTAGAGGACGCGGCCGGGGAAACTGCCCACGAACGTCGCCGCGGCGGCGCGCAGCGTCTCCGGCCGCACGCAGACGAGCGGCACGTCCGGACGCAGCGCCGACACCGCCTGGTCGACCGTGGCGAGAAGGCTGCCCGTGCCGGCCTGCGGCTCGGAGGCGAAGCTGCCGGAGAGACCGTCCGGCGCGCGGGTGAGCGTCAAGGCCATCCTTGCCCCCTTGCCGTCGCGGCGGCCGCATGGCCTGCCCCTTCGGCTTGTCGAGATCGATGCGGTCGCTCGCGCGGAGGCGGACCGGCACGGGTGAGGAGGATGCGATGCTCGGCGCGGACGCAACCGAGGGCTCGCAAGGTCCGGGGCATCAGCCCCGGGTCTGGCCAGCAACCATAACGTTTCCCCTCCGGACCACGCCGGCCTCTCGCCGGGCAAACCAAAAGAGACGCGTTACGCCGTTGCATAACCTTGCGTGCCGGAGCGGCCTCGACAGTCGAGGGCGCTGGAGCCCGACACGACCCTTGCCGGTCGATCCGCGCCGCGGCGCGGGCGGGAGGCGCAAGGGGCCAGTGGCACGTGCGAATACGTTCGCTGCGTAGAATGGGCAAACCGTGTCGCGTTTCAAGACCTAATTTCGGTCCGTCTCAAGTCCCCGGCGCGCGGGATGCGCCAGTAGCGCATGATCCGATCAGCGCGGCGGCAGGTCGAACAGCTCCGCCCGAATCGTGCCGTCGCAGTCGATGCGCTTCGGGCCGGGGCTGTCGAAGACGACCAGAAGCGACCTCCGCCCGCCGGCGCGCTTCACGACGGTCATCCCCTCGGCATGATCGCAGCCGCGGCCGTGCGGCAGGGCGAGCACATGTTTCAGCTCGTCCGCCGGAACGGGCCGGTCGGCGGTGATCGTGGCGAAAGCGTTGCGCCAGCGCCAGACGCCGACCGGGCCGTCGAGGTCCATGGTCGGCCCGGCGAGGACAAGGATGTCGCGCCCGTCGCGCGCCAGGTCCCGGATGCCCAATCCGTCAAGGTCGAGGAAGCAGCGCGCGTAGGAGCGTTCGGCCACAGGGACCAGCTCGAGCCAATCGGCGCCTGGTCGCAGCCGGAGCGCCAGGGCGATCGCCTGGCCGCGCAGCACCGGGCCGCGCAGACCGAGCAGGACGCGATGATCCCCGCCGCTGCCCGGCTCGACGGCGATCCCCTCGACGTCGAAGCCGTTGTCCTTGGCGGGGATCGCCAGGAAAGGCGCGATCAGCGGATCGGCCAGCAGCGCGGCAGTGAGCACGTTGCCGGCCGCCTGGTTGAGCTGCCGCAGGCATAGCGCTTGCCGCTCGCCCGCCTCGCCTGCGGTGCCGGCCCCTGCGGTCCTGGCGACGAGGCGCGGCGGGACCTCAGGCTCGGCCTCCTCGGTCACCGGGATGCGCGCGAGAAGATAGCGCAACGGGTCAGCTTTGACGCCGAGAAGCGCCGTCGCGGCGCCGGCCGGGTTTCTGGCAACGTCGACCTTGCCGCGCGCCAGGCTGTGCGATCCGACCAGCCAAAGGTATCCGTCCTCGACGGCCAGGCCCTCGATGTCGGCTTCGGGCCGCTTGGCGATCTTGGTGCTGCCGGCCGGCAGGGGGGCTGTGACGCGTGCGGCGCTCGACCAAGGCAGGCCGGTCAGGATCTGCGCGAGGTCGAAGCTCGCGGGCGCGCCGTAGGTGCGCCGCCCGATCAACGACAAGCGCTCGATCCGGGCATCCTCGTCGCCCGCCAGCCAGAGGTGGCTCGCCTTTCGACCCTGCGCGGCCACTGCCGAGAGATTCACCAGGCTGTCGGGAAGTCCAGGCGTTCCCGGCAGCTGGCGGATATCGGCCTGGCGGCCGAAGCGCAGCTTGACGCTCTTGGACTTGGCCAGCTCGCGCGCCTTCTGTCTGGGCATCGGCCAACTCCTCGTCCAGGGATCGCGCCGCTCGTCCAGCGGCCGGCATCATGCCGCTGCACACGGGAATTGGCATCGCCCGAGTGAGCGATCGCTGCCGGCCATGCCGAGGCTCGGTCGACGCCCGGTTGACGCCCGGTTGACGTCCGGCGCGAGATCAGCGCCAATCGCGCGCCCATCGTCTAGGCAGGGACCTGCTGATGAAATCCGACGGCTCGACCATCCGGCCGATCCGCCTCGCGGCCGACGCCTCCTGCGTCGAGGTGCTCGACCAGACTCTGCTGCCGCACCAGCTTGCCTGGCGGCGGCTGGCGGGCCGCGACGACGCAGCGCACGCGATCCGGTCGATGCAGGTCCGCGGCGCCCCGTTGATCGGTGCAACCGCGGCGTTCGGCCTTTGGCTGGCGCTCAAGCACGACCCGTCCGATGCCGGACTGGCAGCAGCGGACGAGGTGCTGCGCGCCACGCGGCCGACGGCGGTCAACCTGGCCTGGGCGCTCGATGCGGTCGCTGCGGCCGTGCGGCCCTGGCCGCCCAACGCCCGCGCGGCGGCGGCGCTTGCGAAGGCGCAGGCGATCGCCGAGGAGGACGTGGCGATCAACGCGGCGATCGGGCGCAACGGCTTGAAGCTCTTCGAGGAGCGTGCGCGCGCCGTCGGCGCCGGGCGGGACGGAACACGCCCTCTCAATGTCCTCACCCACTGCAATGCCGGCGCGCTTGCCTGCGTCGCCTGGGGGACGGCGACGTCGCCGATCTACCAGGCGCATGCCCAGGGGATGCACGTGCATGTCTGGGTCGACGAGACGCGGCCGCGCAACCAGGGCGCAAACCTGACGGCGTGGGAGCTTGGCCAGTCGGGCGTGCCGCACACCGTGATCGTCGACAACGCCGGCGGGCACCTGATGCAGCATGGCAAGGTCGACCTGTGCATCGTCGGCACCGACCGGGTCACGGCGGACGGCGACGTCTGCAACAAGATCGGCACCTACTTGAAGGCGCTGGCGGCCAAGGACAACGGCATCCCCTTTTATGTCGCCCTGCCGTCCCCGACGATCGACTGGACGATCCAGGATGGGCTCAGGGAGATCCCGATCGAGGAACGCGACGAGCGCGAGGTGACGCATATCCAGGGTGCTCTGGCCGACGGACGCGTTGACAGCGTGCGGCTGACGCCCGAGGGAGCGCGCGCGGCGAATTACGGCTTCGATGTGACGCCCGCACGCTTGGTCAGTGCGCTCATCACTGAGCGCGGCACGTGCCCTGCGAGCCGGGAAGGCCTGCTGGGCTTGTTCCCTGAGCGCAGGCCCAACGTAGGGTAGCGGTTTTGCCCAGGGCCTGGGCCGAGCGTGACTTTGATCGTTGTCAAATACCACCGGACCTTGCAATCGTGCGGGTGACGCTCGCGGAACCCTGCCGAGACCGCAATGTTCATTGCCGCCGTGTCCTGCGCCTTCCTGGGCATCCTGGTGGTGGCCCTGACGGCGAACGCGCGCCGGCTCTCCGGGGCGAGCGTCTTCTACTACGCCATCATCGCCGGGCTGGCGCTGCTGTTCGCCGATGCCGGCCTCGATCTGGTCGAGGGCTTCTCGCTTGCGGTCGCGGGCGGCGCGGTGCAGCGGGTCGATGCGCTGATGGATGCTGTCGGCGCGAGCGTCCTCGGCCAGGCGATCGCCGGCATCGGCCTGATCGGATGGCTGCTGCGCATCGCCCGGACTCAGCTGGCGCTCGCGGACAGCGAGGCGCGCTATCGCGCCATTTCCGAGATGAGCTGGGGGTACGCCTATGCCTACCACATCGATGCCAGCGGCCGTCTGAGCGGGTACTGGGCGACGGAGGAGGCGCATGAGCGCCTGACCGGCTACAAGTTCGCCGAGATCCAGGGCGGCTTCCGCCTCTACCATCCCGACGATGCAGAGCGCGCGCGGCGCGACGTCGCATCGACGATCGCCGGACGCCCGACGCACGGCGTCTACCGCATCGTCGCGAAGGACGGGCGCGTTCGCTGGCACGCCATCCGACGGCATGTCGAGCGCGACCTGGCGTCGGGACGGGTCGCGCGCCTGTTCGGCGCCGTGCAGGACATCACCGACCAGAAGCTGGCCGAGGAGGCTCTGCGCGACAGCGAGCGGCGCTATCGCACCGTCACCGAGATGCTCTGGGGCTATGCCTTCGCTTTCACCGTCGACGAGCAGGGCAAGCCGCGGACGGAATGGGTGACGAATGACGCGTTCGAGCGCGTCACCGGCCTCGCCTGGGACTCTCACGGCGCGACCTTCGGCATCTACCATCCCCTCGACAGGGAGCGCGGCAGGGCAGACTTCGCGGAGACGGTCGCCGGCAGGCCGAAGCACGGCGAATACCGCATCGTCGCCAGCGACGGCCAGACGCGCTGGCTCGCGGTGCGTCGCCATATCGAGCTCGATCCGCAGGGGATGCGCGTGGTGCGAGTCTACGGCGCCGCGGAGGACATCACAGATCGAAAGCTGGCGGAGCAGGCGCTGAAGGACAGCGAG
The DNA here is from genome assembly GCA_016793965.1 of Alphaproteobacteria bacterium. Classification (GTDB taxonomy): domain Bacteria; phylum Pseudomonadota; class Alphaproteobacteria; order JAEULF01; family JAEULF01; genus JAEULF01. The sequence continues at coordinate 7,800 of JAEULF010000397.1, forward strand.
CAGCGCTTCCGCGACTTCGCCGAGATCGCGTCTGATTGGTTCTGGGAGCAGGACAGCGCGCTCCGCTTCGTCGATGTCGGGGAAGCGAATGCGAGCGTGTCCGGCATGTCGGCCGCGGCGCACCTGGGCCGGACTCGGCGCGAGACCGCGCCGCTCGACGTCAGCGCAGCTGAGTGGGCGGCGCACGAGGCGGACCTGGCGGCGCGCCGGCCGTTCAAGGATTTTCGCTTCACGCGCATCGACCCGGCCGGGCGCCGTCGGACGATCATGGTCAGCGGCAAGCCCGTGTTCGACGATGCCGGGACCTTCCAGGGCTATCGCGGCATCGGCCGCGACGTCACGGCCTTCGTCGAGCTGCAGCAGCGCATCGGCGAGGCCGATGCCCGCCTCGTGCATGCCATCGAGAGCTTGGACGAATCGTTCGTTCTCACCGATCCCCAGGATCGCGTGCTCGTTTGCAACCGCTACGCGCGCAGGCTCAATCCGGTCCTGGCGGAGCCCGGCGCTCGGGGGATGCACTATGCCGACCTCCTCAGGCGGTCCGTCGCCCTGGGCTTCCAGCCCGAGGCGATGCGCGATCCCGAGGCTTGGGTTGCCGAGCGGCTGGCCCAGCGGCGCGCCGGGCGCGACCCGGTCGAGGTCCAGGCACCGGACGGGACCTGGCTGCTCGTGCGCGACGAGCGGCTTCCGGACGGCTGCACGGCGACGGTGGCGCTCGACATCACGGACCGCGTCAAGGCGCGCCAAGCCCTGCAGCGCGCCAACGAGGAGCTGGAAGCGCAGGTCCGCCAGCGCACGCTGACCTTGGAGGCGGAGATCGCCGACCGCAAGGCGGCACAGGGCGCGCTGGCGAAGAGCGAAGCCAGGCTGCGCGACATCGTCCAGGCGTCGTCTGACTGGTTCTGGGAGCTCGATGCCGACCTGCGCGTCGTCTCGTTCAGCGATCCGTTCCTCGACGTCATGGGGCTGCGCGCCGAGGACGTCGTCGGGCGGCACTACTCGGCCTGGGCGCCGCGCGCCAACGCACGCAAGTCGGCGCAGGAGCAATGGTCGGCCCTCGCTGCCGCGCTGGAGAGCCGCAAGCCGTTCCGCAACATCGAGTACCAGTTGCGCTCGGCGCGCGGCGACACGGTCATCTCGATCCTCGGCGGCGTACCGATCGTCGAGGACGGTGCGTTCTCAGGGATCCGCGGGTCGGGGACGAACATCACGGCGCTGCGCCAGGCCCAGGACGCGCTCGTGCAGTCCGAGAAGATGGCGTCGATCGCGACCATGGTCGCCGGCCTCTCGCACGAGATCAACACGCCGCTCGGCGTCGCCGTGACGGCGGCGTCGCACCTGTCGGACCGCGCGCGGCGATTCCAGGAGGAGTATAGCGCGGGCCCGCTGCGGCGCTCCGCGCTCGACCGCTGGCTCGAGGACTGCGCAAGCGGGCTGCGGATCGTCGAATCGAACCTGAAGCGCTCGGCGCAGCTCATCCGCAGCCTCAAGGAGATGTCGGTCGACCAGGCCAGCGACCAGAGCCGAACGATCAACCCGAAGGCCTACCTCGAGGAGATCGTGGGCAACCTGTCACCGCAGTTCAGGCGCACGCCTCACAGGGTCGAGATCGAGGGACCGGACGACCTGGAGATGGTGACCTTTCCGGGCGCGCTGTCGCAGATCGTCGCGAACCTGCTGCTCAACAGCCTCGTCCATGCGTTCGACGACGACCGGCCGGGGCGCGTGGTCCTGAGCGTGCGCGCCCTGGGCGACACGGTCGAGATCACTTGCGCGGACGACGGCAAGGGGGCGCCAGACGAGGTCATGCAGCGGATGTTCGAGCCGTTCTTCACGACGCGCCGCGGCCAAGGCGGCAGCGGCCTCGGGCTGAGCATCGTCTACCATCTGGTGACGCAGAAGCTCGGCGGGCAGATCAAGGCGCAAGGCAGCCTAGGCCATGGGCTAGCCTTCGTCATCACGCTGCCGCGCGCCGCGGCGCGGCGTGCTGCGTGACACGGCGCGCACGGCCGATGCCGATCAGGCCTCGGCGCGCGCAGGGTCGACGATGACGGTGACGACTGTGCCCTGGCCCGGGGCGCTGTCGATGTCCAGGCGCCAGCCGTGCAGCTGCACGAGGCGGTGGACGATGTTGAGGCCGATGCCGCTCCCGACATGCGCCCCTGTGGCGCCGTCCGTTGCCTTGGAGAAGGGCTGCAGCGCCTTCGCGATCTCGTCCCGGGTCATGCCGACGCCGTTGTCCGCGACGGTGATTCGGTTCAGCCCGTCGAGGCCGAGCCGCGCCTCGACGCGCGCGCTGCCGCCCTTGGGCGTATAGCCGATGGCGTTGCCGAGCAGATGCCCCAGGATCTTGCCCAGGAGTCGCTTGTCGGCGAAGACCTGGCCCGCGCCGGGCGCGATCAGCGACGTCACCGCGACCGAGCGCTGCTTCGCCAGGGGCGCCAGCTGCGCGATCACGTAGGCGACGAGCTTCCCCAGGTCGATCGTGTCGCGCTCCATCCGGACCCGACCGGTCTCCAGCTCCACGAAGTCGATGACGTCGTTCACGATGCTCAGCAGGCCGCGGCCGCTTGCCAGGATCTGGGCGACGTACTCGGTCTCGCGCGGCGCGAGGCCGGGCGCGTTGTCGGCGACCAGGATCTCGGAGAAGCCGATGATCGCGGAGAGCGGCGTGCGCAGCTCATGGCTGATGGTGGCCATGAACGCCGACTTCGCGCGGTCGGCCGCGCGCGCGGCGACCAGGGCGCGCTCGAGGTCGGCGTTGAGCTGGACGAGCGCGCGCCGGGCGTCCTCGAGCTGCTTGATGTGGCCGTACGACCGCAAGCAGGTGAGCACGATCGTCCGCAGCCGGTCGGCCGTCAGCTCCGCCTTGGACTGGTAGTCGTTGATGTCGTAGCTCTCGACGACGACCCGCTCGGGCGCCGCGCCCGGCTGGCCGGTGCGCAGCACGATGCGCACGGCGGTGTCGCGCAGCGCGTCGCGGATCTCCCGGACGACGTCGAGACCCGCGGTCTCGGATTCCATCACGACGTCCAGGAGGGCAAGCGCGATGCCCGGCGTGGCCCGGAAGATCCCGAGCGCTTCTTGCGCCGAGCGGGCGGGAAGCAGCTTGAGCGGGCGGCCCTGGAACGCGAAATCGCGCAGCGCCAGGTTCGTGACCTCGAAGACGTCGCTGTCGTCGTCCGCGACGAGCACAAGCCACGGCTCGGCGTCGCGCGACGGCCGAGAGATCGCGCTCTCCCGGTCTTCGACCAAGGGCAGGATGTCGTCGGTCGCTCGGGCGCCGATCATGCCGCAGCGCCGGGGCGACGCGCCCGATCCCGCCGCAGAAGCTGACGGAGCTCAGGCGAGGGCGCGTCCGAACGGGCGGCGACGGTGACGCTCACGTCACTGCCACTGTTGAGTGCAGAACAAGGAGCATCCTCCGATCTTAGCCGACAATCGCGACGCCCGCGACACGTTCTCTCGGGACGTCGCGATCCCCTGGCAAAGGCAGGGCAAGGCACGGCGCAGCGCTGCGCGCCCGGCATCCTCCGAGATCGGCCGGGAGAAGGCGGGGCTCGCCGGCTCCGTGCTCGCGCCCTAGTTCGATTGTCGGTCGGATCGCAGGCCGGCGATCGCAGGCGCCGCCGCCAGATGACGGATCGAGAGCGCGCATGTTGGACACCTCGTGGATCCTGGACGATGTCGCATTGCAGGGGAGTCCCCAGCAACGGCAGGAGCGCGGTCCGAGCGACGGAGACGCGCCGCTGCTCGATGCCTACTCCCAGGCGGTCACGAGCGCGGTGGACCGCGTCGGCGGCGCGGTCGTCCACCTGCATGCGGCAGGGCCGGTCGGGGCCGGCGGAGGCCGCCGAACCGGCAGCGGCTCGGGCGTCGTCATCGCGCCAGACGGCCTGGTGCTGACGAACAGCCATGTCGTCGCCGGGGCCGGGTCGCTCCGGCTGGTCACGGAGGAGGGCGTCGACATGCCGGCGCGCGTGATCGGCGACGACCCGGACACGGACCTGGCGCTGCTGCGCGTCGAGACGCACCGGTCGCTGCCGTTCGCTGCGCTCGGCGATTCGAAGCAGCTGCGCGCCGGCCGGCTTGTCGTGGCGATCGGCAACCCCCTCGGCTTCGCCTGCACCGTCACGGCCGGCGTCGTGTCGGCCGTCGGCAGGAGCCTGCGCTCGCGCACGGGCCGGCTGATCGACGACGTGGTCCAGACCGACGCAGCGCTCAATCCCGGCAACTCTGGCGGGCCGCTGGTCACGGCGGACGGGGCGGTGATCGGGATCAACACGGCGGTGATCGCCGGCGCGCAGGGCATCTGCTTTGCCGTCGCCAGCAACACGGCGCGCACGGTCATCGGCGAGCTGGTGCGGCACGGCCGGGTTCGCCGCGCGGTCCTGGGGATCGCCGGGCAGCAGTCAGCCCTGCCGCGCCGCCTGGCGCGCCATCACGGCCTCGACCAGGATTCCGGCGTGCTGGTGCTCGAGTTGGAGCCGGACGGCCCGGCGCAACGCGCGGGCATCGAGCCGGGAGACATGGTGGTCGGGCTCGACGGGGCGCCGCTGACCGGCATCGACGACGTGCTGCGCCGGCTCACCGGCGACCACGCCGGGCGCGCCGTCGATGTCGTCGTGCTGCGCCGCGCTGAGCGGCTCGTCCTGCGCATCGTGCCGGAAGAGCGCGGCCGGGCGGGGCGGGCGCGATAGGCAATCGTGCCGCCCGCTGGCCGGCCGCTCAATTCGCCGCTGCGATGGCAGCGTCGACGGCCTCGCCCAGGCGCTCGACGATGACGTCGATCTCCGCGTCCTTGACGATGAAGGGCGGGGCGAGCATCACGTGGTCGCCCTGCTTGCCGTCCACCGTGCCGCCCATCGGATAGACCATCAGGCCACGTGCCAGCGCCTCCTGCTTGATCCGGCCGTTGAGCTTGAGCGCGGGATCGAAGGGCGCCTTGCTGGCGCGGTCGGCGACCAGCTCGATCGCCCAGAACAGCCCGCGCCCGCGCACGTCGCCGACATGGCGGTGGTTGCCGAAGCGCTCGACCAGGCGCTCGGCGAGCCGCTTGCCCTGCCGCTTGACGGCATCGACCAGCTTCTCCTCGCGCATCACCTGCTGCACGGCGAGCGCCGCGGCGCAGGCGACGGGATGGCCGAGATAGGTGTGGCCGTGCTGGAAGAAGCCGGTGCCGCCGGCGAAGGCGTCGTAGACCTTCCGCGCGAGCAGCACCGCGCCGATCGGCTGGTAGCCGCCGCCGACGCCCTTGGCGACGACCATCAGGTCGGGCGCGATTCCCTCCTGCTCGCAGGCGTGCAGCGTGCCCGTCCGGCCCATGCCGCACATCACCTCGTCGAGGATGAGGAGGATGCCGTGGCGGTCGCAGATCTGGCGCACGCGCTTGAAGTAGCCGGGCACCGGCGGCGTGCAGCCGGCGGTGGCGCCGCCGACCGTCTCGGCGACGAAGGCGATGACCGTCCGCGGGCCCAGCCGCGCGATCTCGGCCTCGAGCTCGCGCGCCAGCCGCTCGCCGTAGGCCTCCGGCGTCTCGGCGGGCGCGCGGAAACGGTACTCGAAGCACGCAGAGACGTGGTGCGCCTCCATCAGGAGGGGCGCGTACATCTGCCGGCGCCACATGTTGCCGCCGACCGCCAGCGCGCCCAGCGTGTTGCCGTGGTAGCTCTGGCGGCGCGCGATGAAGTGACGGCGCTCCGGCTCGCCCTTCTCGACGAAGTACTGGCGCGCCATCTTCAGCGCCGCTTCGACGCCCTCCGAGCCGCCGGACACGAAGTAGACGTGGCTGATGCCCTCCGGGGCGTCCTCGACCAGCACGTCGGCCAGCTGCTCGGCGACCTCGGTCGTGAAGAAGCTGGTATGGGCGTAGGCGAGCTTGTCGATCTGCCGCTTCATCGCCTCGTTGACCCGCGGATGCCCGTGGCCGAGGCAGGAGACCGCGGCGCCGCCCGAGGCGTCGATGTAGCGCTTCCCCGTGCTGTCGGCGATGACGATGCCGTCGCCGGAGGAGGCGACGGGATAGGCGGCGGCGGTCTGGCGGTGCAGGATGCGGGACATCGGCGGGGACCCATCGGTGCGGCGGAGCCGTGATCATGGGGCTGCCGCGCGCCTGGCGGCAACAGCGCGCGAGCGGACGGCTGCCATGCCGGGCGCCCGTGCGACGTTTGGTTAACGAGATGCGCGCAGCATGGCGGCCCGGCAGGGACCGCGAGGGGCGCCATGACCGAAAAGCCAAGGACGATCACCTTCCGGGCGACGGTTCCGCTCCAGGTGCAATTCCCGCTGCCCGACGGGCGCACGCTCATGACGCCGCCCCCCGGTGCGCCGGAGCGCGACCTGAAGCAGGTCTGCGAGTTCATGACCACGGTGCCGCTCAGCGTGACGTTCCCCTTGCCCGACGGCTCGACCCTCGTGCCGGGGCCGTTGACCTACAACACGGACGGCTTGGCGACGCAGCACAGCGCGGCCTTCGCCGCGGAGCCGGAGTTCGCCGAGGCGTATCGGCTCGGCGTTCGGACGGGCCACAACTTCGGGGACGACCTGCACATCGAGTGGCGGGTGTTCGTGGCGTGCTGGGCGGCCTGGCATGCCTCCCGCCTCGACGGCGACTTCGTCGAGTGCGGCGTCAATACCGGCATCCTGTCGCGCGCGGTGGTGCGCTACCTCGGCGACCGGCGCTTCGCCGGCCGCCGCTTCTACCTCGTGGACACCTATGCCGGCATCCCGGAGGAGCAGCTCTCTGCCTATGAGCGCACGCAGAACCTGATGCACTACAGCCGGCTCTTCTACAGGGACTGCTACGAGCAGGTGAAGCGCACCTTCGCGCCGTTCCCGTTCGTCGATGTCGTGCGCGGCAAGGTCCCGGACATCCTCCCGTCGGTCGCGCCGGCCAAGGTCGCGTACCTGTCGATCGACATGAACGCGACGCTGCCCGAGATCGCCGCCGGGGAATGGTTCTGGGACCGGCTCGTGCCTGGCGCCGTCGTCGTTCTCGACGACTACGGCGGGCCGTCCCACGACGAGCAGCGCCGGTCGTGGGACGCGTTCACGGCGCAGCGCGGCGTCAAGGTGCTGGCGCTCCCCACGGGGCAGGGATTGATCCTGAAGTCGTGACGGCGCGGATGTGCCCCGGGGCCGGGCGGATCCGATTGCCAGGGGCCGAGCGGACGTGCACATTGCGGCCAACGCCGCCGGCGTCAGGCGGCGAGGGACAGGAGAGGCAGCATGCGGCAGTTCTTCGGTCGCGCCGGCCGGTCGGCGGCGGTCGCGGCATTCGGCATCGGCGCGGCCGTCGCGGCGCCGCATGCGTCGGGCGCCCAGGAGCTGTCGATCGGCTTCGGCGCCGCGGTCACGTCGATGGACCCGCATTTCCACAATCTCGGCCCGAACAACATGCTGGCGCTGCACGTCTTCGACGCGCTGGTGCACCAGGACGAGCAGCAGAAGCTGGTCCCCGGGCTTGCCGAGAGCTGGAAGGCGATCGACGACACGACCTGGGAGTTCAAGCTGCGCAAGGGCGTCAAGTTCCACGACGGCGCCGACTTCGACGCCCAGGACGTGGTGGCGACCGTCAGGCGCGCCCCCAACGTCCCGAACAGCCCGTCCTCGTTCAAGATCTACCTGTCGGCCGTCAAGGACGTCGTGGCCGTCGATCCGCACACCGTGCGCTTCGTCACCGCCGCCCCGGCGCCGCTGGTGCCGAACGAGATCAGCTCGATCTCGATCGTCTCGCGCAAGGCCGAGGCTGCGGCGTCGGCGGACTTCAACGCGGTGAAGGCGGCGATCGGCACGGGCCCGTTCAAGCTCGTCGAGTACGTCCAGGGCGAGCGCGTCGTCTACGCCCGCAACGAGCGCTACTGGGGCGGCCAGCCGAGCTGGGCCAAGGTGACCTACAGGATCATCACCAACCCCGGCGCGCGCGTCGCCGCGCTGCGAGCCGGCTACGTCCAGGCGATAACCGACGTGCCGACCGCCGACATCGCGGGGCTGAAGAAGCTGAAGGAGCTGAGCGTCGTCAGCGCGCCGTCCAACCGCGTGATCTACCTGCACATGGACCACCAGCGCGACGTGACGCCGTTCGCCTTCGAGAAGGGGGCGGCGAAGCCGCTGGCGAAGAACCCCCTGAAGGACCTGCGCGTGCGCAAGGCGATGTCGATGGCGATCAACCGCCAGGCGATCGCCGAGCGGGTCATGGAGGGCAACGGC
>JAEULF010000401.1 GCA_016793965.1 Alphaproteobacteria bacterium
CGCCCTCGCCGACCGGCGCGGCCGCCTCGTCGCCTTCGTCGGCAACGAGCTCAACTCGCCGCTGGCGCCGCTCGGCGCCAAGATCGCCTGGCTGCGGCGCGTCCGCCCGGACATCGTCGCGACGCAGCTCCTGCAGGAGGCGGGCGACTGGCTCTACGCGGACGTCAAGGCGGCGGTCGGCGCCCAGGTGCTGTCCCTGCCGCACGCGCTGAACCCGCGGGCCTTCCGTCCTGGACCGCCGGCACGGGAGCGGCCCATCGACCTGGGCGCGCGCGCCGCCCCCTACCCGCCCTGGATCGGCGACGACGACCGCCGGCGGATCCATGACCTCTTCGCGGCCAACGCGTTCGACCCGCCTCTCGCGGTCGACCTCTCGCAGGACGAGCGCCTGGACCGCGCCGACTGGGCGGCGTTCCTCGCGCGCTGCCGCGCCACCGTCGGGACGGAGGCCGGGTCGTGGTGGCTGGAGCGCGACGACGCCACCGCCCTCGCCGTGCACGCCTTCCTGAAGGCGCGCCGCAAGCCCGGCCTGGTCCTGCCGCACGGGCCGCGGCTGCACCGGCTGGCGCAGCGCATCCCTTTCGGGGTCAAGGCGCTCGCCAAGCGCATGCTGCGCTCCGGGCCGCTGCGCCACGAGGCGTTGGAGGACCCTGCGGTGCCCTTCGCCGAGATCGTTGCGCGCTTCTTCGCCGGCAAGCCCCGCCCGCCCGTCTACGCCAAGGCGATCGCGTCGCGCCATCTCGATGCGGTCGGCGCGCGCACGCTCCAGGTGCTCTTCCCCGGGCGCTACTGCGACGTGCTGACGGCCGGGCAGCACTATGTGGCACTCTCCCCTGACCTCTCCAACCTCGCCGAGGTCGAGGCGATCCTGCGCGACCCCGATGCGTGCGATCGAATCACCGAGGCAGCGCTGGCGCACGTGCTCGACCGGCACACCCACGCTCACCGCATCGCCGCCCTGCTCCAGGCGCTCGATAGCTTGGGCGCGCGCGACCGCGCCGCCGGCTAGCGCCGCTTCAGCCCGGGCAGCATGCGGCCCAAGACCCCGTCGCGGCGGATGAAGTGATGGTGCAGCGCCGCACCGACATGCATGCCGACGAGCGCCAGCAGGGCGAAGGCGGCGATGGCGTGCGCGACGAGGACCGGCCCGGAGCTTGCCCGGTCGGGGCCTGCCAGGGCGGGCAGCGTCACGGCGCCGAAGACGGTGAGCGCCGGGTAGAGCGAGACGCCGATCCAGCCGAGCACAGGGACCAGGAAGAGGAGCAGGTAGATCCAAGCATGCACCAGCGCCGCCGTCTCGCGCTGCCAGGGGGCCAGAGTCGGCTCCTCCGGCGGCGCGCCGCGCCAGAGCCGGTTGGCGAGGCGGATAGCGACGAGGGCGAGCAGCGCGAGGCCCAATGTCTTGTGCGCGTCATAGAGCCGGAGTGCGCCGGCGAGCGTCTGCCAGATGTTCCCTTCTGGGCCCTCGTAGGCCATGACGACGCCGAATCCGCACTGCAGGAGCACCAGCCCGGCCATGGCCCAGTGCAGCGCCCGAGCGAGCGGGCCGTAGCTCGGCGCAGCGCCGACCGGGTTCGAGGCCATGCTTCGTCTCCATCGTTGCGTCGGCGCCGATCGCGCCAGCGACGCCATTGAGCAGCCGCTGCGCAATCTCGGCAAGGGAGTTCGGGCCGATCGCGCGAGCCCGCGCGGCAGCGGTCACCGGCGCGCCAGGCGCGCCACCGTGCCGTCGCGCCAGAGCGGCGCGTTCAGCGCGCCTTGGGCCGCCGCTTCGATGTCGCCATCTGGAACGGGACGTCCGACGCGCCAGCGCGCGAGGCACGAGCGCCGGCGCATCGCCGGCGACGCGTGCGGCGAGCCGCAGGCCCAGAAGAACTCCTCGAGCGGAAAGCTGAAATACGACGAGAAGCCCTTCCATTGCGCATGCGCATCGATGACGGCGACGATCAGCGCGTCTGTCGCCTTGACCGGTTGCAGAGCGTCGAACCGGGGCAGCGGCGGCCAGAACGGCTCGTCCAGCGTCACGCCCGACTGCCCCGCATCGACGAGGAAGCGCTCCATCGCTTGGACCGCGGCCTCGCGCTCGCCCGCCTCCGACGCGACGCGCCCGAGCGTCGAGAGCCGGGCATGGGTCGGGGCCTCGCGGCAAAGGGCCTTGAGGCGCGCCGCCGCGTCGCGGATCGCCGCGACGCGCGCGTCCATGTCCCGGTCGGCATCGCGCCAGACAGCGTAGGAATCGAGCGCCGCACGGTAGAGCGGGTGGAGGCGGTCGGCGCGCGCGAACCCGTCGGAGATCGATTGCAGGAACGGCAACGCCACGAGCTCGGACAGGCCGGTTCCCGGCGCGGACGGCACGCCCCGCTCCGCCGGCAGCGAAAGGAGGCCGCGCGCGCGGAGCCGCGCTTGCGCCTCGCCCGCGAAGGCGAGCAGGTTGATCTCGTAGGGGTCGATCCTTTCGTCCGGCGCCACGATCACGAGCGGGCCGCCGGGGAGCCAGCGCGCGATCGCCGCGCCGTCAGCGCGCAGTTGCGCCATCGGGCCATGGTCGACCACGGCGGCCGACTGCATCTCGAAGAGCACCACCGGTGCGCTCTCGCGCAAGAGCTGCCGCGCGCCGCGCATCGCCGCCAGCTCGTGGCCCTCCACGTCGATCTTCAGGAGATCGATGGGCGCGCTCAGATGCTCCTGCGCGAGGTCGTCGAGCGTCCGGACCGGGACGCCGGCTGCGCCCGGCAGTAAGTCGCGCCCCAGCCGGCCGGCTTCGGACGCGGATTCGACGACGAGCGTGCCGCGCCCCGGAGCGTCCGATACCGCGACCTCGGCCAGCGCGAAGCAAGACGCCGGCCACGCCGCCGCCGACCGCCGCAGGCGCGCCGCGACGGCCGCGTTAGGCTCGATCGCGAGAACCCGCCCGGCCGCACCGACGCGCGCGAGCATCGGCAGCGCATAGGCGCCATGGTTCGCGCCGACGTCGATCGCCGACATGCCGGGCTGCAGGAAGCGCCGGACGAAGCCCAGCTCCTTCTCGAACCAGCCCTCCTGCTCCAGCAGGACATAGGTCGAGATCGCGGCAAGCGACGCAGGCACCACGACGGTGACGCCGTCCACGGTCTCCACTGCGATGTCGTCCATGGATCCGGCAGCCCTCTCGATACTCAGCAGATCGGCAGCAGAACAGAGATGGCACGCTCCGATGGCGGCCGCCAGACCGGAGAGGAATTCTTGCCCGATCACGCGACCTCGACGCTCTATCCCGCTACCGACGTCGCAGAACCGCGCGCGCGGACAGTAAAGCTCGCTCGCAGGATAACTCGGGGCGACGACGTTCACCTGGATCTCGAGCGGGGCCGGTTCCTTCGCCAGCGCCTAGGCGAACGCGGTGGTCGCGGCTCGCACCGATGCAGCCACGGCGTAGCCCGGCTCGGGCCGCTTCTCGCGCGCGGAGGTCACGAACACGAACGCGCCCGCGCGCCGGCGCTTCATCGCGGGCAGGACGCGCTGCGCAAGCTGGAACGGTTCGACCACGACGGCCTCGAACGTCCCGCGCAGGTCGGCGACGTCGATATCCTCGATCGGCCGCGGCGTGATCGGACGGGCCGCGCTGGAAACGACAGCGTCGATGTCGCCCAGCGACGTGGCTGCCTCGCCGACCATTGCATCCGGTCCGGTCGCGCAGAGGGCCACGGCATCCGGCCATGCGGCCTGAAAGGGGCGACGAGCGCCGGCAGCGCCCCCGGCCCGGCATACGCCAGCACGTTGGTCAGCAGAACATTGCGCCGTCCGGACCTGCTCATCGCGCGGATCCGGCCTGGCAGGTCGCCAGGGCGGCACGCGCATGTGGCGGCAGTGGCCGTGATCTGCCGTCGCGCGAGCCGACATGGACGATGACGCTCTCGGCCGACGCGACGTGACGGCCGTCCTGGAACAGCGCCTGCTCCAACTTGATCGAGCTGCGTCCGACCGTGGCCACGCGGGTACCGATATCGACTGACCCGGGCCAGCGGATCTCCGCGGCAAGCTCGATCGTCAGGCGAGCAATGACGAAGGCCCCGTCGACATCGTGAAGGGGACCGGCGGAGTCATAGAGCAGCTCGACTCGTCCGGTCTCGAAGAACGTCGCGAAAAGGGCGTTGTTGACGTGCCCCTGACGGTCAGTATCCGCATAGCGCAACTTGTCGCTTGCGTGGCGCGGATAGTCGGACAGCTTCGGCGCTTCGGGCATGCGATCGTTTCCGGTCTCGGACCCATGCAAGTCAAGAAATGGTTCCGGGCGTTCGGCTGCGCTGTGCCGGAGCACGGCCGTGTTCGACGCGGAGCGGATCACGGCCGCGCGCCAGCACCCGCGATGCATCCGACCACGGTCGACGCGCGGGAGCTTGGTGTGGAGGTTGGCGTCCCCTACGGGATTCGAACCCGTGTCACCACCGTGAAAGGGTGGTGTCCTAGGCCTCTAGACGAAGGGGACGGCGCCGCAGGGTGCCGGGCAATCGCAGAGCTGGACAGTCACTTAGCGGAGCCTGGCGGGACGATCAAGCGGCGGGACGATCAAGCGGCGGGGCGATCAAGCGCGCGGCCCTAGGCGGCCGCCGGCGCGCGCTCAGGCGACGGCGCCGCGCGCGGCGACGGGCCAGAGCGCGCCGACGCGCTCGCCCTCCGTCAACACCAGCCAGTCATGCAGGTTGACCGTCGGGTCGATGTGGCCAGGCACCAGCTTCAGCCGCGCGCCGACGCGCGGCGCCGGCGTTCCCGGCGCCAGCGCGACGATGCAATGCTCGTCGGAGGCGCGCGTGCAAGTGGCGCCG
>JAEULF010000067.1 GCA_016793965.1 Alphaproteobacteria bacterium
GGCGCGGTCAAGGACCTCGCTCGCATCGGCGCCGACGCCATCATCGACGACGACCCGAAGCACGTCGACCACGCTGCGCGCCAGGGGAGGATCGGCATCCGCATCAGCACCTACCGCGGCGGCGGCGCGCGGGCCGAGGAGCTGGAGGCGATCTACACGCGCCTCTCCGCCCGCAAGGGGATTCTCGGCCGGATCGGCGGCGCGCTCGGACTGAAGTAGCGCACCGACCGCCGTTCCGTCGCCTGCCCGGGCGTGCTATAGCCCGCGCTCCCAGGCAGGGTCCGTACCGATGCTCGCCGCGCTCCCGTCGATCGCCGCGCTCCTCCTCGCGGTCGCCCTGCTGCAGCTCGGCCACGGGCTGCTGTCGACGGCGATCGGCGTCACCATGGCGCAGCTCCGCTTCGGCCCGGAGACGATCGGCTTCGTCAGCGCCGCCTACAGCCTCGGCTACCTCGTCGGCGCGCGCACGTCCATCGTCGTCCTGCAGCGCGTCGGCCACATCCGCGGCTTCGCCTCCTTCGCCGCGGTGCTGGCGACGGCGTCGCTCGGCCTGGTGCTGATCGTCGATCCCGTCGCCTGGACGGCGTTCCGCTTCCTCATGGGCATGGCGATCGTCGGCGTCTGGACGGCGACCGAGAGCTGGCTCAACGAGCGCTCGACCCAGGAGACGCGCGGCCAGATCCTCTCCGTCTACCTGATCGCCAGCTACGCGGCGGCGGCGGTCGGGCCGTTGCTGCTGGCCCTGATGGCAGGCGACGCGGCCCGCCCGTTCATCGCCGCCGCGGCGCTCCTCTCGCTCTGCCTGGTGCCCGTGGCGGCGTCGCGCTCGACCTCGCCGCCCCCGCCCGAGCCGACCGCCTTCGGTCTCAGGACCCTCTACCGCATCTCGCCGCTCGGCCTCGTCGGCTGCGTCCTCTCCGGCATGCTGCAGGGAACGACGGGGGCGCTCGGGCCGATCTACGCCCAGCGCGTCGGCCTCGACATAGGCGACACGGCGCTGTTCATGACCTGCATGATCGCCGGCGGGCTCGCGCTGCAGTGGCCGATCGGCCGGCTCTCCGACGTGACCGACCGGCGCACCGTCATCGTGTTCGCGGCGATCGGCTGCGCGGGCGCCTCAGCCCTGCTCGTCGTCGCCGATCCCGGGGCGTTGCTGGCGCTGCTGGCGCTGTCAGCGCTGTTCGGCGCCATGTCCTTCGCCGTTTATCCGCTCTGCGTCAGCCACGCCAACGACTTCATCATGCCGCGCGATCGCGTCGCGGCGTCGAGCGGCCTCCTGGTGTGCTATGGACTCGGCGCCTTCCTCGCTCCGTTCCCCTGCGCCTACGCCATGGAGCGGCTCGGGCCAGGCGGATTGTTCATCGTCATGGCGTTGCTCGCCGCGGCGCTCGCCGCCTTCGGCCTCTGGCGCATGACGCAGCGCCCGACAGTCGCGGCCGCTGACCGGCAGCCCTTCGTCGACCGCCCGAGCACGAGCTATGCTGCCGCCGATCTCGACCCCTATGCGACGACGGCAGAGGAGCAGCTCGAGCTGCCGCTGCAGCCCCCGCCGCGCGACAAGCCCGGCGGCCGGCCGGGAAGCGGCTGAGCGCGGCGGCGCCTGAGGAGGATGCCATGCACGACGACCAAGCCCCGCAGCCGCCGCCGAACTGGCAGCGCCGCCGGCGGCCGCCCCGGCACGGCCGGGTGGCTTCGGCCGGGCGGATCGTCGCCATCGCAGTGGGACTGATGCTCGCCTACATGGCGCTGACGGGACGGCTCGACGGCGCGTGGCGGGCTCTGGTCGGCGGCTGATCCGGCGCCGATCGGCGCCGGATCAGGCCTCCTCCTCGATGCGCTCCATGTCCGCGTCGGACAGGCCGAAGTGATGGCCGATCTCGTGGATCAGAACATGCCGCACGATGTGCGGCAGCTCCTCGCCCTCCTCGCACCAGTAGTCGAGGATAGGGCGGCGGTAGAGGAGGATGCGGTCGACGTCCTGCATGGTCGCCGCCGACGACTTCTCGGCCAGCGACACGCCCTTGTAGAGCCCGAGGATGTCGAACGGGCTTTCCAGCTCCATCTCGCGCTCGGTGTCCTCGTCCGGGAACTCGGTGACGTGGATCGCCACGTCGCCGACAAGAAGGCGGAACTCCTGCGGCAGCGACGCCAGCGCCTGCTCCGCCAGCGCCCGGATGTCGTCGAGCGACGGCGCCAGAGCCCAGTCGGTGCGGGCACTGCTCACGCGGCCGCCGGAGCGGCGCGGGTAGGGGTATTGCGAGCCCATGGCTGCACCAGCTCCCTCAGCGGGGTTGCATGCGAATGGCGCCGTCGAGGCGGATGCACTCGCCGTTGATCATGCCGTTCTCCACGATGTGCAGCACCAAGGCCGCGTACTCGTCTGGCTGGCCGAGGCGCTTGGGATAGGGCACGGAGGCAGCAAGGCTGTCCTGAACCTCTTGCGGCATGCCGAGCAGCATCGGCGTGGCGAAGAGGCCCGGCGCGACGGTGACGACGCGAACGTTGAAAGCCGCGAACTCGCGCGCGGCCGGCAAGGTGAGCGCAGCGACGCCGCCCTTCGACGCGCCATAGGCAGCCTGGCCGATCTGCCCTTCGTAGGCGGCGACCGACGCGGTGCTGACGATCACGCCGCGGTCCCCGCCCGGCAGCGGCTCGAGCTTCTGCATGCCGGCAGCGGCCAGCCGCATCAGGTTGAAGGTGCCGACCAGGTTGACGTCGATGGCGCGCTTGAACTCGTCGAGGGGCATCGGGCCGTCGCGGCCGACGATGCGCCTGGCCGGCGCCACGCCGGCGCAGTTGACGAGGATGCGGGCCGGGCCGTGCTTCGACGCAGCCGCGGCGACCGCCGCCTCGGCCGAGCGCGCGTCGGCGACGTCGCAAGCGATCGCCAGGCCGCCGATCTCCTGGGCGACCGCCTGGGCAGCGTCGAGCTTGGTGTCCAGCACGGCGACCTTGGCGCCCTTGCGCGCGAGCAGGCGGGCCGTGGCCGCGCCGAGGCCGCCCCCGCCGCCGGTCACCAGCGCCGCCGTCCCCTTCGCGTCCATGCCCTGCTCCTCGGCCCGCCATTCCGGGGGCGCCTTGCGCCCGAGCGCGGCGTTTTAGCAGAAACCGGCCGCGGCGCAGCGTCATTTCTCGCCTGCCCCCCTGGCGCGACGGTTCGTCCGAGGGCATATGGAAGCCATGACCGCGGACAGCCGCCCCGAGGCCAGACTCGAAGCCGAGGCCGCCGACAGCGACCGGACGGAAGCCAACCGCCGGCGGGTCGTCGCGGGATTCTGGCCGAAGCTCAAGGCCGCCATCGCCCGGATCCCCTTCGCGAGCGATGTCGTCGCCGCCTATTTCTGCGCGATGGATCCGCGCTCGCCGACGAAGGTCCGGGCCATCCTGCTCGCCGCGCTCGCCTATTTCGTCGTGCCCCTCGACCTCGTCCCGGATTTCCTGGCGCTCTTCGGCTTCGCCGACGATGCGACCGTCGTGGCTGCGGCAGTGGCCATGGTCGCCGGCCACATCACGGACGAGCACCGTGCCAAGGCACGGGCAGCGCTGTCCGACCTGGGCGCCGCCGACGCCCCGACCGACGGCCGTCCGTGACCGAGCCAGGGCCGCCAGGCGCGACGAAGGCGCGGACACCGCTCGACACGGTGCCGCGCGCGGCTGCGGTCCTGGGCTTTGCCGGCGTCATCCCGTTCGCCGCGGCCGCCCTCGGCGTGTGGCTGCTGCCCGACCACCACGCGGCGACGGCGTTGTTCGCGCAGCTCGCCTATGGCGCCGCGATCCTGTCGTTCCTGGGCGGCGTGCACTGGGGCTATGCGCTGGCCGACGCTGCCGGCGGACGGGGCACCGAGGCAGCCTTCTCGCTGCGGCTGGGCTGGAGCGTGCTGCCGGCCCTGGTGGCCTGGGCCAGCCTCCTGCTGGCACCGATCCCGGCGCTCGGCGTCCTGCTCGTCGCCTTCGCGGCGCACTTCACAGGCGACCGCATCGCCGCGGCGCGAGGGTACCTGCCGCCCTGGTACGCGCGGCTGCGCAAGCACCTGACGGCTCTGGTCGTTGCCTGCCTCGGCGCCGCTCTGGTGCGCCTGCTGGCGCACTGAGCCCCAGGCGGGTCAGTTGGCCAGGTCAGTAGGCTAGGTCAGTTGACCAGGTCAGTTGAACGGATGGTCGCACTCGTCGAGGAGAGCATCGACGATGGCGAAGGCGGGCATCTCGTCCTCGGCGGCATCGCGGTCGAGCGTCTCGGCGAGCTCGACGCGTGCCGCCCTTGCGGCCTCGCTCCCATGGCGCGCCTCGATGGTGGCGACCAAGGCTTCGGCGAACGGCGAATGAGTGGTGGGGTGGGGCATGGCGGACCTGCTGGTAGGCGTTCTGGCGAAACGGTCGCGCTCCGGCGACGGTTCCAGCCTAGCAGCGAGCCCTTAACCATCCCCGAATCCCGGCCGCGCGGCGGTCCGGGTCGCGCGGGTCAGGCGGCGCAGCGGGATTCGTCGTCCCAGAGGTCCATGAAATCCTCGGGCAGGCCTTCCTCCGCGGCCCCGGCGACCGACGACGCCGCCGCCGCACCGGCGCCGTCCCGCAAGCGCTCGCGCGTCCGCGCCGCCTCGGTGAGGGCGATCACGGCAGCAAGCATCGACGTCTGGTGCGCGGTCATTGCTGGCCCTCCCAAGGCAAGCGCGGCCGTGGTCGGCCGTTCCCTTCACGGGTGCTAGGAACAGCAAGTCGTCCGTCCTGTCACGTGACGGAGCGCACAAGGACAGTCGATATCGGCAGGCAGGCGAAGCAGGCCCGCACCGAGGCCGCGCGACGCCGGCAAGAGTGCCCTAACCTTCGCGCCGTATGCTCGCCGCGCGTGTCGTGCGCATAGGCAGTTGATGCGCTTGGACACGACATTCCAGCGAGCGGAGAGGTCAATGCCGCGCCCGGGCAACAGCTTCGACATCGACGCGCCGTTCCTCCAGGAAGCCATCAAGTTCCTGGCGGCCCATCCGGACGAGTTGCTGAAGGTGCCGGCGCTGCGCGCCATGCTGGCGCAACGCCGCATGGCCGAGCTCAAGAGCGCGAGCGGCTACAGGCAGGCCGACAGCGCCCAGGTGATCGACCATACCGTGAGCTACAACATCCACTCGCTCGAATCCGGCGGCGTCGCGCTCGACCGCGCGTCGCTCCTGGCCGAGCCGCTGCGCAGCGTGACCCGGCTCGCGGGCAGGCTGCACGAGCTGGACGTGCTCTCGGTCGGGCCGCGCTCCGAGATCGAGCTGATGGCGCTTGTGGCGCACGGCTTCTCCCTCGACCGGATCCGCGCGATCGACCTGTTCAGCTACTCGCCGCTGGTCGAGGTCGGCGACGTCTGCGCGCTCCGCTTTCCCGACGACAGCTTCGACGTCGTGTTCCTCGGCTGGGTGCTGGGCTACCTGCGCGATCCGCGCCAGGGGGCCGCCGAGGCGCTGCGAGTCTGCCGCCCCGGCGGCATCATCTGCGTCGGCGGCGATTGGCACGATGGCAGGCCGGTCGAGCGCGCCGACGCGGCCGCCCCCAACCTCCAGGCCGACCAGCCGTGCCTCTCGTCGGAGGACCTCGTCGCGTTGTTCCGCCCGCATGTCGGGGACGTGCTGTTCCGGAGCGAGCCCGTGCCGCCCTATGGCCACGGCCAGCGCAACATCATCACTCTGTTCGAGGCGCGCAAGGCGGGCGCGCAGGACCAGCTCGGCAGGCCGGGCGCGGAGCATGTCGCGGCGCTGGCGCCCGAGCGCGCGCTCGCGCTGCAGATGCAGGCGCTCAAGTTCAAGGCGCCCGCCGAGCTCCTGCGCATGATCGAGGACTTCGTCGCGGGGTACCGCGGCTTCACGGAGACCGGCGAAACCACGGAGCGCGCCTACCTGGCGCACCGCGCCGCCTACGTGATGACCTGCGGCGCCTTCAACGACGCCATCAGCTCCTACATCGCCCGGGCCGTGCCGCCGCGCGCGCCGGCTCCGGCCCTGCCGTTCGACGACACGTTCGCGCTCGACGCGGGGCCCGACGATTCGCCGGCTTCCGTCGCCGAGCAGCTCGACCGCGACGGCTGCTACGTCTTCCGCCGCCGGCTCAGCCCCGATCTCGTCGCGCGGCTGCGCGCCTTGGCCGGCGACCCCGCTGCGCCGCCTGGCCCTGACGGGACCAGCCGTCCTGCGCCGGCGCCGGACCAGGCGCCGCTGCGCCGCATCGACCCGCGCCTGCTGCTGGCCGACGAGTCGGCGGCGCGGGTCCTCTTCCATCCGCTCTTCCCGGCGGTGTCGGACGCCTATCTCGGCGCAGCCAGCACGCAATCCTCGCACGGGATGTGGTGGTCCGTGCCGCATTCCGGCCGGCACGAGGCCCTCTCGGGTGCCGCCCAGATGTACCATTTCGACAAGGATTTCATCCGCTTCCTGCAGTTCTTCGTCTATCTCGTGGACGTCGACGCGGGTGCCGGGCCGCACTGCTTCGTGCGCGGCACGCACCGGGCCAAGACCGAGGCGACCTGGCGCGACGGACGGATCTCTGATGCCGACGTCGCGGCGACGTACCCCGGCAAGCTGGTCGAGCTGACCGGCAAGGCGGGAACCGTCCTCGCCGTCGACACGCTCGCCTTCCACAAGGGCAAGCTGCCGACGACCTCGTCCCGGCTCGTGCTGCAGGTGGTCTTCGCGAACTCGCTGTTCGGGAAGGATGTCGACTGGGTGCCGGGCACCGTCGCGGCGCACCCGATCGTGCGCAGCGCCGTCGCCGCCGACCCCCGGGCCTACCTGCGGTTCCTTTCCCTTAAGGCGGCCGCCTGAGCCGAGCGAGGCGGCGCTGCGCGAACGGCCGTTGCGGCGGAAGGGGTCGGGCCCTATGTTCCGCCCGTCGCCGGCGTCGCGGCGCGCTCCGGCGCGGGACGATCGGGGAACATCCTCACAAGAAGAGCCCGAGACCGCCCGATGGTCGAGCGCAGCCATATCCGCAACTTCTCCATCATCGCCCATATCGACCACGGCAAGTCAACGCTGGCCGACCGCCTGATCGAGCGCTGCGGCGCCTTGGAGGCGCGCGAGATGCGCGAGCAGGTGCTCGATTCCATGGACATCGAGCGCGAGCGCGGCATCACCATCAAGGCGCAGACGGTGCGCCTCGCCTACCGCTCGAAGGCAGGAGAGAACTACGTCCTCAACCTGATGGACACGCCGGGCCACGTCGATTTCTCGTACGAGGTCAGCCGCTCGCTCGCCGCTTGCGAAGGCTCGCTGCTCGTCGTGGATGCCAGCCAGGGCGTCGAGGCGCAAACGTTGGCCAACGTCTACCAGGCGATCGACGCAGGCCACGAGATCGTGCCGGTGCTCAACAAGATCGACCTGCCCGCCGCCGAGCCCGACAAGGTCAAGCAGCAGATCGAGGACGTGATCGGCCTCGACGCCTCGGACGCGGTGCTGATCTCGGCCAAGACCGGGCTCGGCATCGACGACGTGCTGGAGGCGATCGTCAAGCGCCTGCCCGCGCCGAAGGAAGGCACGCCGGAGGAGCCGCTCAAGGCCCTGCTGGTCGACAGCTGGTACGACAGCTACATCGGCGTCGTCACGCTGGTGCGCGTCTTCGCGGGCGAGCTCAGGCCTGGCCAGAAGGTGCGCTTCGTGGCGACCGGCGCCACGCACGAGATCGACCAGGTCGGCGTCTTCTCGCCCAAGCGCGTGGCGGTGAAGAGCCTGGGGCCCGGCGAGATGGGCTACATCACCGCCGGCATCAAGACGGTCGCCGACTGCAAGGTCGGCGACACGATCACGGAGGAGCGCCGGCAGACGCCGACGCCCTTGCCCGGCTTCAAGCCGTCGATCCCGGTGGTGTTCTGCGGCCTGTTCCCGACCGACAACGCGGAGTACGAGCACCTGCGCGACAGCCTGCAGAAGCTGGCGCTCAACGACAGCTCCTTCGTCTACGAGCCGGAGACGTCGCCGGCGCTGGGCTTCGGCTACCGCTGCGGCTTCCTGGGATTGCTCCACCTGGAGATCGTGCAGGAGCGGCTGGAGCGCGAGTTCGACCTCGACCTGATCACCACCGCCCCCTCGGTCGTCTACAAGATCCACATGCGGGACGGGAAGGTCATGGAGCTGCACAACCCGACCGACTACCCGGACCCGACCTACATCGACCATGTCGAGGAGCCGTGGATCCGCTGCACCATCATGGTGCCGGACGAGTACCTGGGCTCGGTGCTCAAGCTGTGCGAGGAGCGGCGCGGCGTGCAGCAGAGCCTGACCTTCACCGGCAACCGGGCGATGGTCGACTACCGCCTGCCGCTGAACGAGATGGTGTTCGACTTCTACGACCGGCTGAAGTCGGTCAGCCGCGGCTATGCCAGCTTCGACTACCACCTCGACGGCTACCAGGAGGGCGACCTCGTCAAGCTGACGATCCTGGTCAACGGCGAGGCGGTGGACAGCCTGTCGATGATCACGCACCGCGCCTCGGCCGAGGCGCGCGGCCGCGCCATGTGCGAGCGGCTGAAGGAGCTGATCCCGCAGCAGCTCTTCAAGATCGCGGTGCAGGCGGCGATCGGCGGCAAGGTGATCGCGCGCGAGACCGTCAGCGCGCT
>JAEULF010000075.1 GCA_016793965.1 Alphaproteobacteria bacterium
GCCCCGCACCTGCCGGGCGGCAAGTACGCGTCCCCCGTCTCCGGCGTCGTGCGCGCGGGAAGACGGCTCTACCTCAGCGCCCAGATGGCGACCGACGCGTCCGGCGCGATGCAGGGCCTCGGCGACCCGGCGGCCCAGGCCGACCATGTCATGCGCAACATCAAGGCGCTGATCGAGGCGGCCGGCGGCTCGCTCAAGCATGTCGGCAAGCTGACGACCTCGATCATCGACCGGGCGCACCGCAAGGCGGTTTACGAAACGATCGGTCGCCACCTGCAAGGCGTCTATCCCGTCTCCACGGGGCTCGTCGTCAACGGATTGGCGCGGCCCGAGGCGCTCGTCCAGGTCGACGTCGAGGCGATGCTGAGCGACAGCCTCAACGATGACGGCACCGCGCATGAGCGCATCCGCCGCTACGGCATGCCGCAGTGGTTCGGACAGCAGATCGACTGGCAAGGCTGCATGATCGTGCGCGCGCCGGACGAGCTGTTCATCCGCGGCCAGACCGGCTCGATGCTCGACGGCAGCCGCACGGTCGGCGAGGGGCGGCGGCCCGAGGACGCCGGCGCCCAGGCCGACCTGGCGCTGCAGAACCTTGCGACCCTGCTGAAGGACGCCGGGGCGTCGATGAGCGACGTGCTGAAGATCACGGTGTTCGTCCAGGACCGGGCCTACCGCGAGGCGGTCTATCCGATGATCGGCAAGCACTTCCGCGGCATCCACCCGGTCTCCACCGGCATCGTCATGACCGCATTCGCGCGGCCCGAGCTGCTGTTCGAGATCGATGCCGTGGCGATCCCCGGTCGGGGCAAGCCGCATGACCGGTTCCGCAAGTACCATTCAAGCGCCGCCAAGTACGGGCTCTCGGGGCAGCGCTTGGACTGCGACTTCTGCATGGCCGTTCGCGCTGGCAAGACCGTCGTGCTGCGCGGCCAGACCGGCGTCGACCTGAACGAGAAGATGCAGGGCATGGGCGATGCGCGCGCCCAGGCCGACCAGGCGATGAAGAACGTGCGGGCGCTGCTGGCCGATGCCGGCGCCCGCATGGAGGACGTGGTCAAGGCGACGCTCTACGTCACCGACCGGGCCTACCTGGCGCCAGCCGCGGAGGCGGTGCTCAAGCACCTGGACGGGGTGCGCCCGGCCTTCAGCCAGATGGTCGTCAAGGGCCTCGCCGGCCCCGAGCTGCTGATGGAAGTCGATATCACTGCCGTCGTCCCATGACGGTCGGCCAAGGAGCGCACAGATGACGTTCTCGATGGTCGGGCGCTGCGCCCGGACAGGCATGCTCGGCGCGATCGTGACGACGTCGTCGATCGCCGTCGGCAGCCGCTGTCCCTACGCGCGCGCCAAGGTCGGCGCCGTCCTGACCCAGCACCGCACGGACCCGACGCTCGGTCCGACGGGACTGGAGCTGCTGGCGAAGGGGATGTCGGCGCAAGAGACGGTGGACGCTCTGGTCAAGAGCACGCCGCATCATGGCTGGCGCCAGCTCGCGGTCATCGACGCCAAGGGCCGCACGGCGCACTTCTCCGGCAAGAACATCACCTCCGTGCATGCCGGCATCACGGGCAAGGACTGCGTCGCCGTCGCCAACATCGTGCGCACGACCGACGTGCCCAAGGCGATGGTCAGCGCGTTCGAGGCCGATCCTGCCCTGCCGCTGGCGACGCGCCTCTGCCGGGCACTGCATGCCGGCGAGGACGCGGGCGGCGAGCCGAATCCCGTCACGTCGGCGGCGCTCCTCGTCGTGCACGAGCAGAGCTTTCCCTATGTCGACCTGCGCGTGGACGACCATCCGGAGCCGATCATCGAGATCGAGCGTCTCTGGGGGCTCTACGAGCCGAAGGCGGCTGAGTACGTCATCCGCGCCTGCGACCCCGATCGGGCGCAAGGGGCGAGCTGAAGGCGGGAGGCCGGACGGCCGCTAGGGAGGATCATGCCGGCTCTCATCTTCATGCGTGACGACGTCCGCAAGCGCTTCGGCTGGAAGACGTTCGAGAAGGGCGAGGAGTACCAACGACGCGGTGCCGTGCGCTCGGTCGAGATCGAGGCGGCGGGCGCGCGCCTGCGCGGCGAGGTCGCCGGCAGCGGTGCGATGCCTTACGCGGTCAAGGCGACCGTCAACCCGATCGCCGGAGACGTCCCGTCGATCACGAGCGAGTGCACCTGCCCGGTCCGGTTCCAGTGCAAGCACGGCGCCGCGCTGGCGCTGGCCGCGCTGGAGTGCGATGTCGCCGGCCAGGAGACCGACCCGTCCGTGGCGCTCTCGCCGGCCCTGGCAGGCTGGATCCGCGATCTCGCCTCCGCCGCGCGCAGGCCGGCCGAGCCGATCGAGGCGCCTGCTGAGATGATCGCCTATGTCCTTGCCCTCGTGCCCGCCGGCTTGGGACGGCGCCTCAGCATCGCGCCGCAGGTCGTGCGGCGGCTCAAGAGCGGCGGTACCGGGGCGCCCCGGGCCCTGGAGATGCGACGGCTTGCCGAGGCCGATGCGCCCTACGTCGCCTCGGAGGACCGGGAGATCAGCCGCTTGGCGACGCGAGAGGCCGGAGGCTGGTCGAACGATCTGCCGGGTGCGCCGGAGACCGTGGACGCGATCATGGAGATGATCCTGCGCACCGGCCGCAGCTATTGGGAGGCCGTTGCCGGCGAGCCCCTCAAGCTCGGGCCGGCGCGGCCGGGCAGTCTCGCCTGGCACGACGCAGAGGGCAGGGGGCTCGCGCCGTCGGTCGCCGCGGCCGAGGGACTGATCGGCCTGCCGAGCGCTGCGCCGTGGTACGTCGATCCGGTCGCGCGCGAGGCCGGCCGGTTGGAGTTCAAGCAGCCGCCGGAGGTGGTGCAGGCTTTCCTCGACGCGCCGGCCGTGCGCTCCGCGGAGGCGCCGCTGCTGTCGGCGCTGCTGCAGGCGGAGCTGCCCGATCTCGACCTGCCGCCGCCGGGGATCGCGGTTGCCGAGATTCTCGACGCGCCGCCGACCGTGGTCCTGCGCCTCGGCCGGAGCGCGCCGAGGCCCGGCTTGCCGCCAGGCTGGCGCGACCAGGACGAGCCCGAGGCGCGTCGCTTCGCCGTGCTCGCCTTCGACTACGGCGGGCTGCTGGCCGGGCAACGGGATGCCCTCGTCAGGGAAGCCGGCGCCAGCGGCCGCCTCGTGCTGCACAGGCGCCGCACGGAGGACGAGCGGGCGGCGGCATCGCGGCTTCAGGGCATCGGGCTGCAGCGCCGCTTCACGGCGCCGCGGCCGGGAGGGCCCGACGAGCTCCACTTCTTCGATTCGCGCGACAGCCCGGAGATGTGGGCGCGGCTGCTGCACGAAGAGGTCCCGGCGCTCCGCGCGGAGGGCTGGCGGGTCGAGATCGGCCCGGATTTCGATCTCGGCGTCGTGGACGGTTCGGCGCCTTGGGACGCCGCCGTTGCCGACCAGGGCACCGGTTGGTGGTTCTCGCTCGACCTCGGCGTCGTGGTCGACGGCCAGCGAGTCGCGCTCTTGCCGATCCTGCTCGACGCGATCAAGCAGCTCGATCCCGCGACGACCGCCGACGGCCCGACGCATGTTTACGCGAAGCTGCCGGACGGGCGAATGCTGGCGCTGCCGGCACGGCGGGTGCGCGCGCTTGCGGCGACGCTCGTCGAGCTTTTCGACCCCGGCGCGCTCGCGCCTGACGGGACGCTGCCGGTCTCGCTCGGCCAGGCCATGGCGCTGGAGGGCGCGGCCGCGGCCTTCGACCTGCCCTGGGCGATGCCCTCCCGCCTGGCCGCGCTTGCCGAGGCGCTGCGCAGCGTCGGCGCGATCGCGCCTGCCGAGCCGCCGGCCGGCTTCGGCGCGGAGCTGCGGCCGTACCAGAAGCTCGGCCTGGCCTGGCTGCAGGTCCTTGCCGCCCATCGCCTCGGCGGCGTGCTGGCCGACGACATGGGGCTCGGCAAGACCGTGCAGACCTTGGCGCACATCCTGGCGGAGAAGGCGGCCGGCCGGCTCGACCGTCCCGCGCTCGTCGTCTGCCCGACGAGCGTCGTCCCGAACTGGCGCGACGAGGCCGCGCGCTTCGCGCCTGGCCTCAAGGTCCTGATCCTGCATGGCGCCGACCGCGGCGCACGCTTCGCCGAGATCGCACGCTCCGACCTCGTGATCACGACCTATGCGCTCCTGCCGCGCGACGCCGAGGCACTGCAGGGGATCGCCTGGCACGTCGCGGTCCTCGACGAGGCGCAGAACATCAAGAACCCCAAGACCAAGGCGTCGGAGACCGTGCGCGCTCTCGACGCGCGGCATCGCGTCTGCCTGACGGGAACGCCGATCGAGAACCACCTGGGCGAGCTCTGGTCGCAATTCGCCTTCGCCATGCCGGGCATCCTGGGCGACCAGGCTCGCTTCGGGCGCAGCTTCCGCACGCCGATCGAGAAGCAGGGGGACGTGCAGCGCACCCGCCTCCTGGCGTCGCGCCTGCGCCCCTTCGTGCTGCGCCGGACCAAGGCGCAGGTCGAGGCGGACCTGCCGCTGAAGACGGAGATCGTGCAGCGCATTGCGCTCGACGGCGACCAGCGCGACCTCTACGAGACGGTGCGTCTGGCCATGCACAAGAAGGTGCGCGACGCCGTCGCCGCCAAGGGCTTCGACCGCAGCCGCATCGTCATCCTGGACGCGCTGCTCAAGCTGCGCCAGACCTGCTGCGACCCGCGGCTCGTCAAGCTCGCGGTCGCGGCCCAGGCGCGCTCCAGCGTGAAGCTGGAGCACCTGATGGAGACGCTGCCGCCGCTGCTCGAGGAGGGGCGGCGGGTGCTGCTGTTCTCGCAGTTCACCTCCATGCTCGCGCTCATCGAGGAGGCGCTGCAGCAGGCGGGGATCCCCTTTCTCCTGCTGACCGGAGACACGCCCGACCGCGCGACTCCGGTGCGGCGCTTCCAGGCCGGCGAGGTGCAGCTGTTCCTTGTCAGCCTGAAGGCCGGCGGCACCGGGCTGAACCTGACCGCGGCTGACACGGTCATCCACTACGATCCCTGGTGGAATCCGGCCGTCGAGCAGCAGGCGACGGATCGCGCCCACCGCATCGGCCAGGACAAGCCGGTCTTCGTCTACAAGCTGATCGCCGAGGGCACGATCGAGGAGCGCATGCTCGACCTCCAGGCGCGCAAGCGCGAGCTCGCCGAGGGCATCTTCGACCCCGAGCGCTCGGGCGCGCCGATGTTCGCGGCGGAGGACATCGAGACGCTGTTCCAGCCGCTGCCGGGGTGAGGGCTGCGGGCCAGCGCCGACCGGCGCCTGGCGATCGCCGGCTTCTTCCCGCCCCGCCCGCACGCGCGGCTTGCCCGCGGCGCGGCGATCGACAATGATGAACAAAGGTTCACGGGGGAGATCCGACATGAAGAAGCTCTCGCTCGCCGCGCTGGCGACCGTCGCTGCGCTGGCGCTGGCATCGCCCGCTGCGGCCCAGGGCACGCTGCGCGTGGCGATCGGCACGACGATGAACACGCTCGATCCGGCCAAGACGACGATCGGCGACGAGTACATCTACGTGCATCTCGTCTTCAACGGCCTGACGCGC
>JAEULF010000096.1 GCA_016793965.1 Alphaproteobacteria bacterium
GTTCGCTGCATATCCAGGGGAGCCGCGTCGTCGTTCGAGCGCGGCTGAGAGGTCCTTCGGGACGACCCTTTGAACCTGATCCGGGTCATGCCGGCGAAGGGAGGCGCGTATGGATGGCCCGATGGGCCGTCCGGCCGGCGAGACGCCGGCCAGGATCGAGCCGCACAAGAGCATGGACCAGTCGGACGCCGGGCTGCCGCCCGGCGTCGGTGTCCGGCTGCGCGGCATCCGCATGGCCTATGCCGGCGCGGCGCTGTTCGACGGCCTCGACCTCGACCTGGCCGGCGGCAGCTGGACCTGCCTGCTCGGTCCGTCGGGCTCGGGCAAGACGACGCTGTTGCGCCTGGTCGCTGGGCTCGCGGCGCCCTCGGCGGGCACGATCGCCGACGGCGCCGGCGCGCCGCTCGCTGGCCGCGTCGCCTGGATGGGCCAGACCGACCTCCTGTTTCCCTGGCTCAGCGTGCTGGACAACGCGACGATCGGCGCCCGCCTGCGCGGCCGCAGCGCCGATGCGGCCGTCGTGGCGCGCGCCCGCGACCTCTTGGGCCGAGTCGGACTTGGCGGCAGGACGGGCGACAGGCCGGCTGTTCTGTCGGGCGGCATGCGCCAGCGCGCCGCACTCGTGCGCACGCTCATGGAGGACAAGGCGATCGTCCTGATGGACGAGCCGTTCTCCGCGCTCGACGCGATCACGCGCGTCGCCATGCAGGACCTCGCCTTTCCGCTGCTGCGCGGCCGCACCGTGCTTCTGGTCACGCACGATCCCCTGGAGGCTCTGCGCCTGGGCGACCGCATCCTGGTGGTGACCGGCTTCCCGGCGCAACTATCGGAGCCCGTCGCTCTGCCGCCGCACCCGCCGGGCGCTGCAGCGCCGCGGCCGCTCGACGACCAGCGGCTGCTGGCGCTGCAAGGAGAGCTCCTCGCCGGCTTGGCGCGTACGGGGAGCGGCGATGCCTAGCCGCCTCCTCCGCCTCGCTGCCACGACCGCCGGATTGATCGCAGCGTGGCAAGCGCTCGTCCTGGCGACCGGCGTGCCGCGCTTCATCTTGCCGGCACCGGCCTCCGTCGCGACGGCGCTCTGGGAGCGCCGGGACATCTTGCTCGCCAATGCCGCGATCACGCTCGGCGAGACGGTGCTGGGCATGCTCGCCGGCACGCTGCTGGGCGCGGCCAGCGCACTGGCCGTCGCAGCATCGCCGACGGCGCGGCGCTGGCTGCTGCCGGTACTGGTCGCGAGCCAGGCCGTGCCGGTGTTCGCCTTGGCGCCGCTCCTGGTGCTTTGGCTCGGCTACGGCATCCTGTCCAAGATCGCCATGGCGGCTCTCATTATCTTCTTCCCCGTCGCCGTCGCCTTCACCGACGGCTTGCGGCGCACCGACCCGGGGCTGCTCGACCTCGCGCGGACCATGGGCGCATCTCGATGGGACGAGATGCGTCACGTGCGCGTGCCGGCGGCGCTGCCCGCCTTCGGCTCCGGGCTGCGCGTCGCCGCCGCCGTCGCGCCGATCGGCGCCGTGATCGGCGAGTGGGTCGGCTCGTCGGCTGGGCTCGGCTACCTGATGCTCCACGCCAATGGGCGCATGCAGACGGACCTCCTCTTCGCCGCCCTCCTCGTCCTCGCGACCATGACGCTCACGCTCTACTTCGCCGTCGATGCCGGACTGCGCCGTGCGCTGCCCTGGCAGCCGGACGCCGCGCCGGCTTCCCCCTGACCGCTCACCATGACGGAGATCGCCATGCGCCTCTGGACAGCCGCCGCCATCCTCGCCGCGACGCTTGCCGCCATGCCCGCCGCGGCGCAGGACAAGCTGACGCTCCTGCTCGACTGGTTCGTCAACCCGGACCACGGGCCGATCATCGTGGCGCAGCAGAAGGGCTACTTCGCCGACGAGCGCCTGGCCGTTGATGTCATCGCACCGGCGGACCCGAACGACCCGCCGAAGCTGGTCGCGGCCGGCAAGGCGGATATCGCGGTGTCCTACCAACCGCAGACGCAGATCCAGGTCGCGGCTGGCCTGCCGCTCGCGCGCATCGGCACCTTGATCGCCACGCCGCTCAACACGCTGCTCGTCCTGGAGAGCGGACCGATCAAGTCGATCGCCGATCTCAAGGGCAAGAAGGTCGGGTTCTCGGTCAGCGGCTTCGAGGACGCCTTGCTGTCGTTCCTCCTCGCCAAGCACGGCCTGTCGCTCAAGGACGTGACGCTGGTCAACGTCAACTTCTCGCTCTCGCCGGCGCTGATCACCGGACGGGTCGATGCCGTGATCGGGGCCTACCGCAACTTCGAGTTGAACCAGATGGCGATCGAGAAGCGGCCCGGCCGCGCGTTCTTCGTGGAGGAGGAAGGCCTGCCCGCCTATGACGAGCTCGTCTTCGTCGCCCATGCCGACAAGGTCCGCGACCCGCGCCTGCCCCGCTTCCTTTCGGCGATCGAGCGCGGCACGCATTTCCTGCTCAACAGGCCCGACGAGGCCTGGGCGCTGTTCGTCAAGGCGCACAAGGCGCTGGACGACGAGCTCAACCGCCGCGCCTGGGCCGACACGGTCAGGCGCTTCAGCGCCTCGCCCGCGGCGCTCGACCGTGGCCGCTGGGAGCGCTTCGCGGCCTTCCTTCAGAGCCAGGGATTGGCCAAGGACCTCCCGCCGCTGGATCGGTACGCCGTCGTGCTGCGCTGACTGCCGCGCCCATCGACTAGCGGAAGAACTGGGAATCGAGGAGAACCAGCACCGGCAGCAGGAAGATCATGGCCCAGACCATGTAGAGGAGGAACCCGGGCATCTTGACGCCGGCGTGCTCGACCACGGCCTTGACCATGAAGTTGGGCGCGTTGCCGATGTAGGTCATCGCGCCCATGAAGACCGCCCCGGCAGAGATGGCCGTGAGCGTCAATGCGCGCTCGGTCATCAGGACCTCCGGATCGCCGCCCGCCATCTCGAAAAAGACCAGGTAGGTCGGGGCGTTGTCGAGGAAGGACGAGAGCAGTCCGGTCAGCCAGAAGTACATCGTCGGGATCGGCGCGCCCGAAGGATCCGTCACCGCCGCGAGCAGCGGAGCGAAGGCGCCGTCGGGTCCGGCCCTGAGCATCGCGAGGACGGGCATGATGGTCAGGAAGATGCATGCGAACAGCTTGGCGACCTCCGCGATCGGAGCCCAGCTGAAACCGTTGGCGGCACGAAGGCCGCGCGGCGTCAGGAGCAACGAGGCGACGGCGATGGCGAGCAGCAGCGCGTCGCGCGTCGCCGCCTGCAGGCCGATGACGTTGCCGACGATCGTGATCGTCGCCGCCGGCTGCCACGTGGCGCTGAGCAGGATGCACGGCGGAACGAGAAGAAGGAGGAGGACGTTGGCGCCGCCCTCGATGCCGATGGCCTGCTGTTCGCCGCCAGCCTGATGCGCCGGCGCGTTGCCTCGCTCCTGCCGCCAGATGTGCCAATCCAAAAGGAAGAACACCGTTACCAGGATGCCTCCCGTCATCAGGAACTCGTGGAACAGGTGCTTGGCAGGCCAGAAGAAATCGACGCCGCGCAGGAAGCCGATGAAGAGAGGCGGGTCGCCCAGCGCCGTCATCGACCCGCCGATGTTCCCGACGAGGAAGATGAAGAAGACGTAGAGGTGGACCTGCCGCTTGCGCCAGGCATTGGCGCGGAGCAGCGGCCTGACGAGGAGCATCGTAGCTCCGGTCGTCCCCATCAGGCTCGCCAGCAGCATGCCGGAGACGAGGAGCGCCGTGTTGCCCCAGGGCGAGCCCGCCATGCCGCCGGTGATCCGGATGCCGCCGGAAACCGTGTACAGCGTGAAGAGGACGATGACGAAGGGCGTGTACTCGATGAGCAACGTGTGCACCACGTTGTGCAGGGCCACGTCAGGCCCGAATGCCGCGAAGAAGGGCAGGACCAGGAGCATCGCCCATGCCCCGGCGATCTTGCCGTAATGGCCGTGCCAGAGTCGCGGCGCGAGGAGCGGCGCCAACGCGATCGTCAGAAGGAGCCCGGCAAACGGGACCGCCCAACCAAGGCCGAGCTTCGCACCGTCGATCTGGTAGTCGAAGGCGGCGGCCCGGGCCAAGCCGGGGGCGACAGCGACGGCGAGCATGGCTGCGGACGCAGCGATCACCGGTGCAAAGCGCATGAGGGGAGGATCCGACCTTGGGCGACGTGCTGTTGATGTAGTGCATCGGCCGGCAGCGCGCCACAGCACGCGCTAGAGGAGCCGCTGTCCCCGCCGTCAGTGGCGCGGCGCGCGCAGCAGCGCCTGGTTGATCGCCGCCATGTACTTGTGCGCGTCCTTGTTCTGGCCGGCCCAGGCGAATGCGCGGTTGGACACATTGACCGCCATCCAGCGGTCCTTGCCGCCGTC
The DNA here is from genome assembly GCA_016793965.1 of Alphaproteobacteria bacterium. Classification (GTDB taxonomy): domain Bacteria; phylum Pseudomonadota; class Alphaproteobacteria; order JAEULF01; family JAEULF01; genus JAEULF01. The sequence continues at coordinate 4,357 of JAEULF010000096.1, forward strand.
GATGCCGCCGATGCGCGCGGCGACTTCGCCCAGGTCCTGCTCGGTCCTGAACAGCCAGACGCCCGGCCCGATCTGCACGACCTCGCCGTTCGACAACTCGATGACCAGGGTCTCGACCTCCGCGTCGTCCTTCTTGGACTTCTGGAGGTCGTAGGTCAGAAGGACTGTCCTGCTCATCCGGACCTACCTGTCGCGCTCCCGCCGCCTCATTCCTTGAGCGTGCTGCAGCCTCGGCAACACGACCCCGCCCCGGTCGGACCTTAGCACGGCCTTCCCAGGTTGCAGCGAGCGTCACCTAGAGTGACCGTAAACCGTTTATTGATTCCCAACGCCGGGACGCCGACCCGCCGGCGATCGGCGCGCTGGCTCCGGCCGCCCGGTCCTTGATCGTCTGAAAGCCAAGAGCCGCAGAGGGACAGCAGTCGCCTCGACCAGCCCCGTCACATCGTCCAGGCTGAGCCGATCGCAGCAACCAGGATGCAAATGAGCGCGATCCCGACAGCCCCGGGCGCCATCTCCGAGCGCATCAAGGGATGGACGACCCCTTGGCGCGGCCGCAGCCAGAACAGCACGGCCGTTGCTAGGGCAATCCCCGCGATGCCGATCAGCAAGCCCATGGCCGACCCTTCTCCACGTTGCGCCCGCGCGGGGTTCCCGGCCCGCCCAAGGGGCCATCAGCCGACGGACGGCGCGACTGCGCTAGGTGAACGACTCCGCGATCAGCGCCACGCCGGTCACGACCAGGGTCATGACGGCCACGATGAAGACCATCGACCCGAACTCGGTGCGCACCCACCCCTTCGCCGGCTTCCCGTTGCGCGGGCGCACTGCGTTGAAGGCCCAGGCGGCGAGCGCGATAAGGCTGACGCCGATGGCGGCATGCATGGGACCTACCTGCGCGAGCGACCTCGGCCGCAACAGCAGAACGCTGCATCCGGCATTGCAATGAAACTTAGGTAACTTTACTGAGTTCAGAAAGTTGCATTCATGCAACATTCGCGATGTTGCACGGGTTCGGCAGTTCCGGCCATCATGCTGGCTTGCAACGGCGATTCGCTCACCCGACGCAAGCGCCGCCAGCCGCAAGAGGCACCGCCATGGAACTCTCCGGGGACGTCCTCATTCCGGCACCGCGTGCCGTCGTCTGGGCAGCGCTCAACGACCCGGACGTGCTCAAGGGCTGCATTCCCGGTTGCCAGTCGATCGAGAAAGAATCGGACACGGCGTTCACCGCGAAGGTGAAGGCGAAGATTGGGCCGGTCTCGGCAACCTTCGGCGGCCGCGTCGCGCTGAGCGAGATCGACCCGCCGAACAGCTATGTCATCGCCGGCGAAGGCCAAGGCGGCGTCGCCGGCTTCGGCAAGGGGTCGGCCAGAGTGAGCCTGACGGATGAGGACGGCGGCACCCGCCTCACCTATGCGGGCGAGGCGCAAGTGGGCGGCAAGCTCGCGCAGATCGGCTCGCGCCTCGTCCAGGGCACGGTGACCAAGCTCGCGGGCCAGTTCTTCGCGGCATTCGCGAAGGCCTGCGCCAAGTCGTGATCGCCGATGGCAGATCTCGGAGCGCCCGCCGACGCTCAGCCGCATGAGAGGCGGCGCGGCCTGCCGCCCCTCATCTGGGCGCCGCTGCTCGCCGTCGTGCTCGTCGCGGCCGTGCTCGCCATCGGGCGCTGAACGGGATCGCCGGCCGGCTTGACCGCGACGCAGTGGTGTCGGAGGATGGGCCGCTAGCAAACCTTTCGATTCTCAACGATTTCGGCCCAGAACCTTGCCTGCTGCGCGCAGTGCCTCGACCCGGTCGGGCGGCGGGGCGCGCAGCGGCGCCAAGAGCGGGCCGGGCAACGAAGACCTCGCGGCGATTCCGGTCGCGGACCCGGGACACCCCGGTGCGCCGGACCCGGCACGAGGCGGGCGCAGATGGGAGGAACCGGCATGGCTTCGGTCACGATTACCGTCAACGGACAGAAGCGCACGGCAGACGTCGAGCCGCGCACGCTTCTCGTGCAGCTCCTGCGCGAGAACCACGGGCTGACGGGAACGCATGTCGGCTGCGACACCAGCCAGTGCGGCGCTTGCGTCATCCATGTGAACGGCAAGTCGGTCAAGGCGTGCACGATGCTGGCCGTGCAGGCCGACGGCGCGTCGGTCACGACCATCGAGGGCTTGGCCGACGGCGCCACGCTGCACCCGATGCAGGAGGCCTTCCGCGACAATCACGGACTGCAGTGCGGCTTCTGCACGCCAGGCATGGTGATGAGCGCCGTCGATCTGGTGCAGCACAATGCCGACCCGAGCGAGCAGGAGATCCGCGACTGGCTCGAGGGCAACATCTGCCGCTGCACGGGCTACCACAACATCGTCAAGTCGGTGAAAGCCGGAGCCGCAGCAATGCGGAAGACGAAGACGAAGAAGAAGTGAGCACGGGCGGATCGCGCCGTCGGCCGCAGGGTCCGGCGCGCCGTCGCTGAAAGCTTCACGCGCCCGCGCGCCCTGATCACCGTCGCGCGCGGCACCCGCAGGGAGACACGCCATGGATGGTTCGCTCATCGGCTCGCCCGTGCGCCGCAAGGAGGACCAGCGCTTCCTCACCGGCCGCGGCAACTACACCGACGACATCAACCGGCCGGGGCAGGCCTACGCCTACATCATCCGCTCGCCGCACGGCCACGCGAAGATCAAGAAGATCGACGCGAGCGCGGCGGCCAAGACCAAGGGAGTCATCGCCGTCTTCACCGGCGACGACATGAAGGTCGGCTCGCTGCCCTGCGGCTGGCAGGTCAAGAGCACCGACGGCAGCCCGATGAAGGAGCCGCCGCACCCGCCGATCGCCCAGGGCAAGGTCCGCCATGTCGGCGACCAGGTCTGCGTCGTCATCGCCGAGACCTACGCCATCGCGCGCGACGCCGCCGAGAAGGTCAAGATCGACTACCAGCCGCTCCCGGCCGTGGTCGACATGCGCCGCGCGCTCGAGTCGAAGTCGCTCGTGCACGACGATGTGCCGAAGAACCTCTGCTACGACTGGACCATCGGCGACGCGAAGGCGGTCAACGACGCTTTCGCGAAGGCGCACAAGGTCGCCAAGATCGAGCTCATCAACAACCGCCTGATCGCGAACGCGATGGAGCCGCGCGCCGCGATCGGCGACTACGACCGCTCGAACGGCGATTACACGCTCTATACGACGAGCCAGAACCCGCACGTCATCCGCCTGCTGATGGGCGCCTTCGTGCTGCAGATCCCGGAGTCGAAGCTGCGCGTCGTGGCGCCCGACGTCGGCGGCGGCTTCGGCTCGAAGATCTACCACTACGCCGAGGAGGCGATCGTCACCTGGGCTGCCGGCAAGCTGGCGCGCCCGGTGAAATGGACGGCTGAGCGGTCGGAATCCTTCATGTCCGACGCGCACGGCCGCGACCACATCACCCATGCCAAGGTGGCGATGGACAAGGACGGGCGGTTCCTGGCCTTGATGGTCGACACCATGGCCAACATGGGCGCCTATCTCTCGACCTTCGCGCCCTGCATCCCGACCTACCTGCATGGCACGCTGCTCGCCGGCAACTATGCCACGCCGGCGATCTACACCAACGTCAAGGCGGTGTTCACCAACACCGTGCCGGTCGACGCCTATCGAGGCGCCGGACGGCCGGAATGCACCTACCTGCTCGAGCGCCTGGTCGACGTCGCGGCGCGCGAGATGAAGCTCGACCGCGCGGAGATCCGCCGGCGCAACTTCATCCACGCCGACGACTTCCCCTACCAGACGCCGGTGGCGCTCAAGTACGACAGCGGCGACTACCACACGCTGATGGACAAGGCGATCAGGCTGTCCGGCTGGGACGACTTCGAGAAGCGCCGCGCCGAGGCGAAGAAGCGCGGCAAGCTGCGCGGCATCGGGATCTCGACCTACATCGAGGCCTGCGGCATCGCGCCCTCGGCCGTCGTCGGCTCGCTCGGCGCGCGCGCCGGCCTGTACGAGTGCGCGAACGTGCGCGTGCACCCGACAGGTTCGGTCACGGTCTTCACCGGCACGCACAGCCACGGCCAGGGCCACGAGACGACCTTCGCCCAGCTCGTCGCCGAGCGGCTCGGCCTCACCGTCGAGCAGGTCGATGTCGTGCACGGCGACACGGCGAAGATCCCCTTCGGCATGGGCACCTACGGCTCGCGCTCGCTCGCCGTCGGCGGCGTCGCGATCGCCAAGGCGCTCGACAAGATCATCGCCAAGGGCAAGAAGATCGCCGCCCACCTCCTGGAGGCGTCGGAATCCGACATCGAGTTCCGCAACGGCGCCTTCACCGTGGCCGGCACCGACAAGAAGAAGATGCTGGGCGAGGTCTCGCTGGCCGCCTACGTGCCGCACAACTACCCGATCGACAAGCTGGAGCCCGGGCTCGAGGAGACCGCGTTCTTCGACCCGCTCAACTTCAGCTACCCGGCGGGCTGCCACGTCTGCGAGGTCGAGATCGACCCGGACACCGGGGTCACCAAGATCGTCAACTTCACGGCGGTGGACGATTTCGGGCGCGTGCTCAACCCGATGATCGTTGACGGCCAGGTGCATGGCGGCATCGCCCAGGGCATCGGCCAGGCGCTGCTGGAGACCTGCGTCTACGACGACAACGGCCAGCTCGTCACCGGCTCGCTCATGGACTACTGCATGCCGCGCGCCGACGACCTGCCGTCCTTCAAGACCGGCACGCACAACGTCCCCGCGCGCGACAACCCGCTGGGCGTCAAGGGCTGCGGCGAGGTTGGCGCGATCGGCTCGCCGCCGGCGGTGATCGGCGCGGTGATCGACGCGCTGAGCCCGCTCGGCGTCACGCACATGGAGATGCCGGCGACGCCGCTGCGCGTCTGGCAGGCGATCAACGGGACCAAGCACCGCAAGGCGGCGGAGTAAGGGAGGATCGGATGTACAGCTTCGATTACGCGCGCGCGAAGAACGCGAAGGACGCCGCCAAGCTCCTGGCCAAAAAGGAAGCGAAAGTCGTCGCCGGCGGCATGACGCTGCTGCCGACCATGAAGCAGCGCCTGGCCAAGCCCAGCCTGCTGGTCGACCTGGCCGCGTCCAAGGACCTCAAGGGCATCAAGAAGGCCGCGAAGGCGCTCACCATCGGCGCCATGACGACCCATGCCGAGGTGGCGCACTCCTCCGTCGTCAAGGGCGCCTGCGCGGCGCTCGCTGCCCTCGCCGAGGGGATCGGCGACCCGCAGGTGCGCAACCGCGGCACGATCGGCGGCTCAATCGCCAACAACGACCCGGCGGCCGACTATCCGGCCGCCTGCCTCGCGCTCGGCGCCACGATCGTGACGACCCAGCGCAAGATCCCGGCCGACAAGTTCTTCAAGGGCATGTTCGAGACGGCGCTGAAGAGGAACGAGCTGGTGACGGCGATCCAGTTCCCGATGGCGGAGAAGGCAGCCTACATCAAGTTCCCGAATCCAGCCTCGCGCTACGCGATCGTCGGCGTGTTCGTGGCCAAGTTCAAGGACGAGGTGCGCGTTGCCGTCACCGGCGCCGGGCCCGGCGTGTTCCGCGTCCCGGCGTGGGAGGAAGCGCTCGCCAAGAAGTGGTCGGCGGACGCCATCGCTGCCGGCGCGGTCAAGGCGGCGGACATGAACAGCGACATCCACGCCACGGCCGAGTACCGGGCGCATCTCTGCGCGGTCATGGCCAAGCGCGCGGTCGCCGCGGCGAAATAGGCGCCGGCCGGGCGCGCATGGGCGACGGTCAGCCATCGATCGCACCAGCGCCGCCCGACATGCCGCCGAGACGACGGGCACGCTCCTGGCTGCGGCTGGGCGTGCCCGTTCTCGTTTGCGCCGCCGCGATCCTTGCGGCCGCTTGGAGTTTCCGCGTCGCGCTCCTGCAGCAGGCCGTCGACCTGGTCGGCGCGCATGCCGGCACGACCGCCCGGGCCCGCGTGGAATCGGCCGGCGACGGGCGCATCGTCCTGCGCGACATCGCCTATGGCAGCGTGCTCTCTGCCGACGCTGCGATCCTCGGCATCTCCCTCGCTGGCGCCCTGCGCGGACAAGTCGACAGCCTGACGCTTGTCTCGCCGCGCATCGTGCTTCGCGCGAGCCCGAACCCGGAGCAGCCGAAGGCCTCAGCCGCACCGCCCAAGACGGGCGCCCAGGAAGCGGGTGGGCTGCGCGCGCCCGACCTGGCGGCCCTGCCCATCGGCGCCGTCGCCGTCGTCGACGGCGAAGCGACGTCCGACGCGACGCCCGAATCCCCTGCCGCGCGCATCGCCTTTGAAGGCGGCGGGCGCCTCGGACGCACGCCTGACATCGACATCGCCTTGGCCGTGAAGGCTGGTTCGCTGTCCGGAACCGGTTCGATCCGCCTGACCGCCGTCGATGACCAGATCGCGCTGCGCGCCTCCGCACGCACGCCGTCAGATCTGCTGGCGCTGCCTGGGCAGCCGGTCGCCTTCGGCGGGCTCCGAATCGATCTCGACTGGCGCGCCGCGCGGCTCGACCTCGCGGCGATCCTGCGCGGCCGTGGCACCTTGGCCGTCGATGCCGAGGCGCTGCTCTGGCAGGGCATGGCGACCGGTCCCCTCGCGCTGCGCCTGTCCGCCCTGACGGACCGCGCCGAGATCCTGGTCACGATGCGCGCTGCGCCCTTCGTGCCCGATGCGTCGATCACGATCGAGATCGATCGCGGCCGGCCGCGCTGGATCTGCACGCTCCGCGGCCGGGCAGACTTGGGCGCAGGCCTGAAGCAGGACGGGCCCCAAGTCAGCGCCACCGCAGCCGGCCCGCTGCTGCGACTGGAGGGCGCATTGAGCGCCGAGGCACAGCTCCCCTGCCCCGTCGGCGACGGTACGACCTCGTTCCTGCCGCTCGATGCCGCTTTGGCGGAAGCGAGCGGCGCCGTCGAGCTCCAGGCGAAGAGCCTGCGCGTCGGCACGAGCGAGGGGCGCGACCTGCACGTCGCTCTGGCGGCGCGCCGGGCTGGCGCCGTCGGCGCGGCAGGCCTTGCGATCGACGCACAGGTGCGCAGCGGCAGCCTTCGCCTCGACGCGCTGCGCGCCGACCGAATGGTGGCGACCCTGCCGCTCGCGGTCCAGAGGCGACCCGGAAGCCTGACGCTGACCACGTCGGCGCCCGCGTCCCTCGGGCTCAGCAACCTGCGAGCCGACGCCACTGAGCTCGGCGACATGGCATTCCGGCTGGCGCCGAGCCAGGCCGAGCAGCCCGTGCTCACGCTCGCGCCGACCGGTCGCATCCTGTCGGCGCATGGGCGGATCGAGCACGTCGTCGATCGAATCGACCAGGAGGACACCGGCAGGCGTGCGGCCCCTGCCCTGTTGGCACCGCTCGTCGCCGAGATCGACCTCGACCGGCCCAATCCGGGCAGCCCGTCGCTGCGCGGCCGCCTCCTGCTGCGCGACCCGGCGAGCCACGTCGCGATCGACGGGACGGTGGCGCTGGAGGACGGCGGCGGGGGGACGCTCGCTCTCGACCTGGCACCGACCCGGTTCGCGCCCGATGCGGCCCGCCTCGCGGATGTGTCGCCGCTGCTCGCCGAGAGCGTCAGCGATCTGGCCGGCATGATCGAAGGCCAGGCGAGGGCGTCATGGACATCGCGCAGCGCACGCTGGCAGGCGAGCCTGCGCGCCCGCGAAACCGACTTCAAGGTCAGGGATATCGGCGTCGCCGGCCTGGACGGGTCCGTGTCTCTGCGCTCGGCCGCGAAAGGACCGGCTGCAGCGGCCGAGCTGACCGCGCGCAGGATCGACGCGGGCATCCCCTTCACCCAGGTCAAGCTGACGCTCTCGACAACGCCGGACGGCGAGCTGTTCCTCACGACGGGCGAGGCGCGCGCCGCCGGCGGCACGGTTCGCCTGGCCGAGGCCAGGCTGTCCGGCGACAATGTCGGCGCGCTGAAGCTGCAGATCGACGAGGTCGATCTCGCCGGGCTCCTGGCCCTGGCTGAGGTGGAGGGCCTCGCTGGCACCGGGCGGATCAGCGGGGAGATCCCGATGGCGCTGCGCGACGGCCAGGTCGCGATCGCGGACGGCCGCTTGGCCGCGACGGCGCCGGGAACCCTGCGCTACGCGCCGGCGACGGCGCCGGCAGCGCTCGCAGCGGCGCCGGCGAACCTCGTGCTCCAGGCGCTCGGCGATTTCCGCTACAAGTCGCTCACGGCCAAGCTGCAGCGCGATTTCGGCGGCGACAGCCAGGTGGCGCTCCAGATCGCCGGCGCCAATCCCGCATTCTATGACGGCTATCCGGTCGAGCTGAACCTGAACCTGACCGGCAAGCTCGCCGAGATCCTGGCGCAGGGGCTCAAGGCCTGGCAATTGCCCGACCAGGTGCAGGACTTCCTGGAGCGACGATGATCCGCCGGCGGGACGGCTTTCATGCCATTCTGGCGCCTGCCATGATGTCGCTTGCCATGATGGCGCTTGCCATTCGGGCGCCTTGCTCTCGCCACAGGTCGGCGCCAGCCTTGGCCTCGGAGTCGTGGCCGCAAAGAGGCAAGGAGTGCGTCCCGTGATCGAATCCTGCCGCAGCAGCCGGCGTTCACCTGCCTGGATCGCCGTCGCCGCGGCGCTCGCCGCCGCGCAAGTCCTGGGGCTCGCCGCCTGCTCCCCGACGGTCAAGGTCGAGGCGCCGGACAAGCCGATCGTCATCAACTTGAACGTCAAGATCGAGCAGGAGGTCCGGATCAGGATCGAGAAGGACGTCGACGACCTCGTGACGACCAAGAAGGGCCTGTTCTAGGGCCACGCCACCGCCAACCGAACCTGAGGCCCGCCCATGCGTCGCATCCTCGCTGCCTTGAGCCTTCTGGCTCTCCTCGCCGGTCCGGCCATCGCTGCCGACCTCGCCTCGGCGCGCGCCGCAGGCCAGGTGGGCGAGCGCCCGGACGGATTGCTCGCCCTCGTCGATCCCAACGCGCCGGCCGACGTGAAGGCCTTGGTCGGCACGATCAATGCCCAGCGCGAGGCCGAGTACCGGTCGATCGCCGCGCGCAATGGCACCTCGGTCGACGCCGTGCGCGCCGTCGTCTTCCAGCGCGTTCTCTCGCAATTGCCGCCCGGCACCTTCTACATGGACGCGTCCGGCCGCTGGGTCCGGAAATAGTGCCGTCCGGCGCTGCCGCCGAATCCCTCGCCGCGGTCGCGGGGGCTGCAGCGCCGCACGGGCTGCGCGTCCTCGGCACCTTTGCCTGCCAGCCGAGCGACCATGTGCCCGACCGAGAGCCGGGCGCGGCAACGTCTGGCCTGGCGCTGCTCGGCAACGCCGGCCCCGAGCTGTGGACGGTGTACTCGCAGCAGCGGCGCGACGAGCCGCACCCGCTCGATGCCTGGACACGACGCGCCGCAGCGTCGATCGTCGCTGCGCTCGCCGGCCGGTTCGAACGGCCGCGTGCCGTGTTCCCCTTCGAGGGCCCGCCCTACATGCCATTCCAGCGTTGGGCGCTGCGCTCGGGAATGGCGGCGCAATCCCCGATCGGCCTGCTCATCCATCGCGAATTCGGTCTTTGGCACGCCTATCGCTGCGCGATCCTGCTCGACGTGCCGCTGCCGGAGCCCATGGCGCCGACGACGCGCCCCTGCGACGCCTGCACGGACCAGCCGTGCCTCGCCACCTGCCCGGTCGATGCCTTCGCCCCTGCGGCGGCGGCAGCGGCCGGGCCTGCGGCCTATGATGCCGCCCGCTGCCGCGAGCATGTTCGCGCCCCGGCCGGGGCCGACTGCCGCTTGCAAGGCTGCCGCGCGCGCCGTGCCTGCCCGGTCGGTCGTGACTATGTCTATGGCACGGACCAGGCCGCCTTCCACATGGCAGCCTTCACCGGGAGCTCGCGAGTCGCCTAGCATCCAGGACGGGTGCGGCCCTTGCCCCTCGCTGGCGCGGCAGCGATGATCCGCGCGCCATTGACGGAGCCGCCATGCCGCCCAAATCCACCTTGCAGGCCATCGCCGCCCATCCGCCGGCCCAGCTCCCGGACAGCGTCGACGAGACCCTGGCGCTGCTCACCGGCCGCGACTACGTCGCCGACCGCAGCCTGGCGACCGCCGTGTTCCTGGCGCTCAAGCTCGGCCGGCCGCTGTTCCTCGAGGGCGAGGCCGGCGTCGGCAAGACCGAGATCGCGAAGGTGCTGGCGGCGGCGCTCGGACGGCGCCTGATCCGGCTGCAATGCTATGAGGGCCTCGACGTCTCCTCAGCCGTCTACGAGTGGGACTACGCCAGGCAGATGATCGAGATCCGGCTCGCCGAGGCGGCCGGCGTGCAGGACAAGGGCCAACTCGCCGCCGACGTCTTCGACCAGCGCTTCCTGATCCGTCGCCCGATCCTGCAGGCGATCGAGCCAGGGCCCGGCGGCGCTCCTGTGCTGCTGATCGACGAGCTCGACCGCACGGACGAGCCGTTCGAGGCCTATCTCCTGGAGGTGCTCGCCGACTTCCAGGTCACCGTGCCGGAGATCGGCACGATCAAGGCTGCCGAGCCGCCTGTCGTCGTCGTCACCTCCAACCGGACGCGCGAGATCCACGACGCCATCAAGCGGCGCTGCCTCTATTACTGGGTCGACTACCCCAGCGCCGCGCGCGAGCTGGAGATCCTGAAGAAGAAAGCGCCGTCGGCGCCGCGCGCGCTGAGCGAGCAGATCGTCGCCTTCGTGCAGAAGCTGCGCGGCCAGGACCTGTTCAAGCTGCCGGGCGTCGCCGAGACGATCGACTGGGCGCATGCGCTGGTGCAGCTCGACCGCGCGGCG
>JAEULF010000106.1 GCA_016793965.1 Alphaproteobacteria bacterium
GATGATGATGACCGCCGCCGGGACTGTCGCGCCGGCGCGCGTCTGCATCCTCGGCGCCGGCGTCGCCGGCCTGCAGGCGATCGCGACCGCGCGTCGCCTGGGCGCCGTCGTCAGCGCCTTCGACGTGCGCCGCGCCGCCAAAGAGCAGGTCGAGAGCTTGGGCGCCAGCTTCGTCGAGGTGGAGGGAGCGGCCGATCTCGAGACCAAGGGCGGGTACGCGAAGGAGGCCGACGAGGACTACAAGCGGCGCCAGCGCGAGAAGCTCCACGAGACGCTCAAGAAGCAGGACATCGTGATCTCGACAGCCCTCATCCCGGGCAAGCCGGCACCCGTCCTCATCACGCCCGAGATGGTGCGCGACATGAAGGCTGGCGCGGTGATCATCGACCTTGCCGTCGAGCAGGGCGGCAACTGCCCGCTGTCCAAGCCCGGACAGATCGTCGAGGCCAACGGCGTGAAGATCGTGGGCTGGACCAACGTCCCCGGCCGCATCGCAGCAGATGCCTCGGCGCTCTACGCGAAGAACCTTCTGAACTTCGTCGGCCTGATCGCGGACAAGAAGACGGGCGCCCTGAAGATCGACTGGGCGGACGAGATCATCGCGGCCACCTGCATCACGCGCGACGGGGCGATCGTGCATCCTTCCCTGAAGCCGGCCACGGCCGCGTGAGGCCTGCGGCGCGCCCCGACCCGAGCGACGCGCCGGACGACCCTGACCGAGGCGAGAACCATGGATCCGAAGACGCTCTCCGACCACGCCCAGAGATTGGCTGAGGAGCTGCAGGCGCTGTCGAAGAACATCCAGCTCCTCGCAAGCAAGTCGCCAGCGGCCGATGCCGCGGCGGGTCACGCGCAAGCTCTCGACCCGCTCGTCGTCGCGCTGACGGTCTTCGTGCTCGCCTGCTTCGTCGGCTACTACGTCGTGTGGAAGGTGACGCCGGCCCTCCACTCGCCGCTCATGGCGGTGACCAATGCGGTGTCGTCGGTGATCATCGTGGGAGCGCTGATCGCGGCCGGGCCTGCCGAGATGAACCTCGCGAAGATCATGGGATTCGTCGCGGTCGTCCTGGCCTCGATCAACATCTTCGGCGGCTTCATCGTCACACAGCGCATGCTGCAGATGTTCAAGAAGAAGAAATAGGGGCAGGAGACCACCCATGTCCGTCAATCTCGCTGCCCTCCTCTACCTCGTCTCCGCGATCTGCTTCATCATGGCGCTGCGCGGCCTGGCGAGCCCGGAATCGTCTCGGGCCGGCAACATGTTCGGCGTGGTCGGCATGGCCATCGCCATGGTCACGACCCTCGCGCTCCCGGGCGTGCTCGACTATTGGGTCATCATCGCCGGCGTCCTGGTCGGCGGCGCGATCGGCACCGTGATCGCGCTGCGCATCCAGATGACCGCCTTGCCGCAGCTCGTCGCAGCCTTCCACAGCCTGGTCGGCCTGGCAGCGGTGGCCGTCGCCGCCGCGGCCTTCTACGCGCCCGAATCCTACGGCATCGGCATCGCTGGCAAGATCAAGGTCAACAGCCTGATAGAGATGGCGCTGGGTGCCGCGATCGGCGCCGTCACGTTCACCGGCTCGATCGTCGCTTTCGCCAAGCTGCAAGGCCTCGTGTCCGGCAAGCCGCTCGTCTACCCGATGCAGCACAAGGTCAACCTCGCGCTCGGCATCCTGGTCGTGGTCGGCGTCGCCTGGATGGTGCTGAGCCAGGGCGCGCCGGCCTTCTGGTTTATCGTCGGACTGTCCCTGCTGCTCGGCCTGCTCCTCATCCTGCCGATCGGCGGCGCCGACATGCCCGTCGTCGTCTCGATGCTGAACAGCTACTCCGGTTGGGCTGCCGCCGGCATCGGCTTCACCCTGAACAACAGCCTCCTCATCGTCACGGGCGCGCTGGTCGGCTCGTCCGGCGCCATCCTCAGCTACATCATGTGCAAGGGGATGAACCGTTCGATCTTCAACGTCATCCTCGGCGGCTTCGGCGGCGAGTCGGTCGCGGCCGCGGCGGGCCCGGGCGGCGACCGGACCGTCAAGCAGGGCTCTGCCGACGACGCCGCCTTCATCATGAAGAACGCGAGCAAGGTGATCATCGTGCCGGGCTACGGCATGGCGGTAGCGCAGGCGCAGCACGCCTTGCGCGAGATGGCCGACCACCTGAAGCACGAAGGCGTCACGGTGAAGTACGCCATCCACCCGGTCGCCGGCCGCATGCCCGGCCACATGAACGTGCTGCTCGCCGAGGCGAACGTGCCCTATGACGAGGTCTTCGAGCTCGAGGACGTCAACAACGAGTTCGCGACGGCCGACGTCGCCTTCGTCATCGGCGCCAACGACGTGACGAACCCGGCCGCAAAGACCGACCCGAAGAGCCCGATCTACGGCATGCCGATCCTCGACGTGGACCGCTCGAAGACCGTGCTGTTCGTCAAGCGCTCGATGTCGTCCGGCTATGCCGGCGTCGACAACGAGCTGTTCTATCGCGACAACACCATGATGCTTTTCGCCGACGCCAAGAAGATGTGCGAGGACATCGTGAAGGCAATGGCGTGACGCGGGGCCGCTTAGGGCTCGGCGCCGCGGCGGGATCGGCCATGACGGATCGCAGGATTGCCGGGCTCGGTCTCGCGCTCTTGCTCGCAGCTTGTGGCGAGCAGGACGCAGGGCCCCGCGCCGCTCCCCCGAAGGGCAATGCGCCCAGCATCGTCGCCGAGACCGTCGTCGGCCGCGCCACGACGGACGATTTCGCGAACGCGCTTGCAGCGACGCCGGATGGCGGTCTCGCGGTCGTCGGGCAGAGCGGCCGCGACGGCTGGCTGGTGCGCCTCGACCAGAAGCTGTCCGTCCGGGAGAACGGCATCATTCCGACCGGCTCGTCGAGCCGCTCGATCATCGCGGCCCTGGCGCGCGCGGATGGCGGTCTCGACGTGGCCGGCAGCGACTGGTCCGTGGACAAGCCCGGCCATGCCTGGGTGGCTCGCCTCGACCCGCGCGATGGCGTGGTCTGGGAGACCCTCTTTCCGGAGGCCGGCTTCTTCAGCCAGGTCAACGGGTTCGCACCGTTGCCGGATGGCGGCGCTGTGGCGCTGGGGATCGACTTCGTGCAGGGCGAGAAGGGCTCCTCGGAATTCGTCTGGGTGCGCCGGCTCGACCGCGACGGTCGAATCCTCGCGGAGGACCGGCGCGAGCCGACAGCCATCGAGGGCAAAGCGGCTGCGCTCGCCGCGCACGCCGACGGCAGCCTGACGCTTGTCGGGCGCCGCATCCGCGACGACGGCGTCGAGGATGGATGGGTCCGTCGCCAGCGCGCCGACGGCCGTGTCGACTGGGAGGCGGCGATCGGCGGCGCTGCCGGCGAGGAGTTCCTGGCGGCCGCGGCGACCGGCGACGGGGGCCTTTATGCCGCCGGCTACACGCGCGCCGGACGCAGCCCCAAGACCGCGGCCGGCAGCGGCGCTGAGGCGGACGGCTGGGTGGTGCGGCTCGACCCGGCCGGGCGCGTGGCGTGGCAGGTGCGGACCGGGCTGGACGGGCAAGAGGACGCGATCGACCGGCTTGCGGTGCTGCCGGACGGCGGCGTGCTCGCCGCGGGAACAGCCGAGAAGGGGGACGGATCGCCCGGCGGCACGCTCTTCGCCTGGCGCCTCGCCGCGGACGGCACGAGCCTCTGGCGCTTCGAGATCGCGCGCTCGCCGCTCCTCTACAAGATCGGCGGACTGGCTATCCGCGCCGACGGCACCGCCGCGCTGGCGATCGGGCCGGACGGACGGACGCAAGGCGGCGATTCGCGCGTCATCCTGCTCGGCGCCGAGGCGAAGAGGTAGGGCGACCGGGCACCGGTGCCCTCACGCCATGGTCTCGATCTCGGCGATGAACCGCTCGACGACGCCGAGCCCCTTCGCCCAGAAGGCCGGATCGCTTGCATCGAGGCCGAAGGGCGCAAGCAGCTCCCTATGCCGCAAGGTCCCGCCGGCCTGCAGCATCGCCATGTACTTCTGCGCGAAGCCGTCCGCCGCCCCTTCGTAGACCGCATAAAGCGAGTTCACCAGGCAGTCGCCGAAGGCGTAGGCGTAGACGTAGAACGGCACATGGACGAAGTGCGGGATGTAGGCCCAGAAGTGCTGGTACTCCTCGTCGAGGGCAAAGGCCGGCCCCAGGCACTCCGATTGGGTCTGCAGCCACAGCGCGCCGATGCGCTCGGCCGTCAGCTCGCCGCCTCGGCGCTCGTCGTGCAGGCACTGCTCGAAGCGGCACATCGCGATCTGGCGCACGACCGTGTTCAGCATGTCCTCGATCTTCGACGCCAGCATCACCTTGCGGCGCGCCACGTCGGTCTCGCGTGCGAGCATCGCGCGGAAGGTCAGCATCTCGCCGAACACCGAGGCCGTCTCCGCGAGCGTCAGCGGCGTGTCGGCCAGCAAGTAGCCCTGGCGCGCGGCCAGCACTTGGTGGACGCCGTGCCCGAGCTCATGCGCCAAGGTCATCACGTCCCGCACCTTGCCCTGGTAGTTGAGCAGGAGGTAGGGGTGCGCGCTCGGCACGGTCGGATGCGCGAACGCCCCGGGCGACTTGCCGGGCTTCAGCGGCGCATCGATCCAGGCATTCTCGAAGAAGCGCCGGCCCGTGTCGGCGAGGGCGGGAGAGAACGACGCGTAGGCGCCGAGCACCGTGTCCCGCGCCTCGCTCCACGAGATGACGCGCTCGTCGGCCGACGGCAGCGGCGCGTTGCGGTCCCAGTAGGCCATCTTGTCGAGCCCGAGCCAGCGCGCCTTGATCCGGTAGTAGCGATGGGAAAGGCGCGGATAGGCTTCGACGACGGCGGCATGCAATGCCTGAACGACGTCGTCCTCTAGGTAGTTCTCGAGGTTCCGCCTGGAGATCGGGCGCGGGTAGCTTCGCCACTTGTCCTCGATCTCCTTGTCCTTCGCCAACGTGTTCGTCACGAGGGCGAACAACCGGATGTTGTCGCCCAGCACCTTGCCGAGCGCTTTCCCGGCCGATTTGCGCCGCTCCCGGTTCTTGTCAGACAGGAGGTTCAGGACCTCCGCGCTCGTCATGTCGCGGCCCTCGAGCGGGAAGCGTAGAGCAGCGACCGTCTGGTCGAAGAGGCGCGTCCAGGCGCCGCGCCCTGCGACGTGCTTCTCGTGCAGCAGCTTCTCCAGGTCGTCCGAGAGCTGGTGCGGTTGGAAGGTCCGCACGTCTCGCAGCCAGGGCCGCCAACGCGCCAGGGCGGGGTCGGCCAGCTTGCGCTCCAGCGCGCTCTCGTCGATCCGGTTGAGCTCCAGGGCGAAGAACAGCGTCGCCGTGCCGACTTCCGTCACCCTCTCGTTCACGGTCTGGAAGAACTTGCCGACCTCCGGGTCGGTGACGGCGGTGGCATGTTTCAATTGCGCGTAGCTCGTGAGCCGGCCCAGAGCTTCCTGGATCCGCTCGTAGGCGAGGATCGCCGCAGCCAGGCCCTCGGCCGACAAGGTCGCGAGCGTACCTTCGTAGCTCCGCCGGAAAGCCTCGGCATCCGCGCGCGCCTTCGCAAGATCCGCATCGATCTCCGGCGCAGCGATGCCGCGATACAGGTCGTCCAGGTCCCATTCCGGGAGATCGGCGACCTCAGCATCCTGGCGCCGGCGGCTGCCGCCGGCACGCCCGCTGCTAGGCGGCTGCAGCAGCTTGGTCATGGTCGTCATCGAGGCCTCCTGAACGGTCGCCATACAGATAGACAAGGCGGGGCGCCGGGACCAGCCGGCTCCGACCAGCAAGGGCCGCAAATACGCCTCTGTGCCACTGGCCAGAGCCTCGGGTAATAATCCAACAGGGCAAGGGGAGGAAAAGATGGCCGCTGAAGCCAAGTCCAATGACGGCACGTTGACGCACACGGCGCCGCGATCCAGGAACGACGCGCTGTTGCAGCGCTACCGGGCCTACCGGAGCTTGCCGCAGATGGTGATCGAACAAGCCGAGAAGCAAGGCGACAGGCCCTGCCTCTGGTCGAAGCAAGGCGGCGAGTGGCGTCCCTTCACATACCGGACCGTGGCGACGCAGGCTTCGGCCTTGGCCCGCCGCCTGCAGGCGCTCGGCATCAAGCCCGGCGATCGCGTCGCCTTGATCTCCGAGAATCGGCCCGAATGGGGCATCGCCGACGTCGCCATCATGTCGGTCGGCGCGGCAACGGTCCCGGCCTACATCACCAACACGCCGCGCGACCACGAGTACATCCTGACCCACAGCGGAGCACGCGGGGTCATCGTCTCCACGGCGCAGATCGCGAAGCGCGTCCTGCCAGCCCTGGCCAATGCGCCCGAGGTGCGGTTCGTGATCGTCATGGAGGCGCTGGCGGCAGCCGACACGGCGCAATGCCGCGTCCCGATCGAGGCATGGAGCGTCGCGCTCTCAGCCGGCGGCGGCTTGCCGGACACCGTGAGCGACTGCGTCGCGCGCCTGAAGCGCCAGGACATGGCGTGCATCATCTACACCTCCGGGACCGGCGGCACGCCGAAAGGCGTCATGCTCAGTCACGGCGCCATCCTGACCAACTGCCTCGGCGCCTACGACCTGCTCCTCAAGTTCGGCCTGTCGGACGAGGTGTTCCTCTCGTTCCTGCCGCTGTCGCATTCCTACGAGCACTCGGCAGGCCTGTACTTCCCGCTCTCCCTCGGCGCCCAGATCTACTACGCCGAGGGCGTCGAGCAGCTCGTGGCCAACATGGCCGAGGTGAAGCCGACCATCATGACGGCGGTACCCCGGCTCTACGAGAGCATGCAGAGGCGCGTCGTCCAAGGGCTTCAGAAGCAGAGCGCGACCAAGCAGGCGTTCTTCCGGAAGGCGCTGGCGCTGGGGCGCAAGCGCTACGAGGCGCCGGAGCGGCTCTCGTTCCTCGACCGGGCCGTGGACGCGCTGCTCGATTCATTGGTGCGCAAGAAGGTCGCGGCCCGTTTCGGCGGCCGGCTGAAAGCTTTCGTGTCGGGAGGCGCGCCGCTCAACTACGAGGTCGGACTCTTCTTCAACGCGCTCGGCGTCGTGATGCTGCAGGGATACGGACAGACCGAGTCCGCCCCGGTGGTGAGCTGCAATCCGCCGGAGAAGATCAAGATCCACACCGTCGGCCCCGTCTGCCCGGATGTCGAGGTGCGCATCGCCGACGACGGCGAGATCCTGGTGAGGGGCGAGCTCGTGATGCTGGGCTACTGGAAGGACCCCGCCGCCACGGCGGCGGCGGTCCGGGACGGCTGGCTGCACACCGGCGACATCGGCCGGCTCGACGGAGACGGGTATCTCCAGATCACCGACCGCAAGAAGGACATCATCGTGCTCTCTGGCGGCGACAACGTCGCTCCGGCGCGGGTCGAGGGGTTCCTGACGCTGCAGCCGGAGATCGGGCAGACGATGATCTACGGCGACAAGCGGCCGCACTTGGTCGCCATCATCGTGCCGGAAGCCGAATGGCTGAAGCGCTGGGCGTCCGAGAATGGGAAGCGGCTCGACCAGAAGGCGCTGGCAAGCGACCCCGACCTCAAGAAGGCTTTCGCAGCCGTGGTCGAGCGCGTGAACGCGGACCTGTCCGTGCTGGAGCGGGTCAAGCGGTTCGTGATCGCGACCGAGCCGTTCTCGATCGACAACGGCATGATGACGCCGACCATGAAGGTCAGGCGCCACGTGGTGCGCGACACCTATCGCGAGCAGCTTGAGGGACTGTACGGCGCCGGCTGATCCTCGCGCCCACTGCCTCAGAAGCGGTAGCGCAGGCCCATGGTGAAGGTATGGGTCTGCAGCTCCGCTCCCGTCGCGCGGCCTACCGGCTCGCTGACGCCCGGCCCGGTGAGGGTGCCGGAGTCGTAGCTCAGCTTGCCGAGGTCCAGGTAGCGATAGCCGACATCGAGGGTGATCCGCTCAGCCAGCTTCAGGTCGACGCCGGCGCCGAGCGACCACGCGAACTTGGTTGCCGTGCCGCCCGGCGTGGAGAACGGGCCCGAACCGGAGAACGCGCCGCCGGGCTGGGTGCGCAAGCGGTCCGCCTCGATTTGGGCGAGACCGATGCCGGCCCGCAGGTAGGGCGAGAACCAGCGAGGCAGCAGATCCGGCGCCATGCGCGACAGCGGATGGACTGCGCCGCCGACCATGAAGGTCCATGCCGTCACGTCGCCGCGCGTGATCGACTGGCTCGAAGAAGCGGTGCTTTGCCGGTGCCGCATCTCCGTCTCCAGCCCGATCAAGCGCTGGACGGAGACGTCGATGCGGTATGCATTGCCGAGGTCATAGCCGACGCTCAGCCCGACCGCCGCCCCTTCGCCGATGTCGCCGTGCATAGGGAAGGCCGCGGTCCCGATCGTGCTGTTCGGGCCATCGATCCGCTTGATGTCGGTCTCGCGCGTCAGGGCATAGCCCGCATCGCCCTGGAAGTAGAAGCCGCGCGCTCCAGCGCTTTCCGCCGTCGCGGACTGCTGCGCGATGGCGGCGCTCCCGCCGGCTGCCGCCAGGACAAGAATCCCCATGGCCGCAGCAAACCGTGCCACGCCGAAACATGGAGTCCTTTGGTACCCGGACATCGCCGTCGTTGCTCGACCTAGATCTGAAGAACCAGTTTCAAGGTAATGCCGCGCTGCCACAGTGACAACCCGCACTTAGTCGCAGGACGCGGATTAGGTCAGCGTGTTTCCCCTTTGCAACTGCAAAGCAAGGGATGCGGATTGCGCTTGCCCCACGGCCGGCCGCGCAGGCACAACGCCGCCCCATGGCTCCGCTTCTCGTTTACCGTGACAAGCTCCTGCCGCCCTCGGAAACCTTCGTGTTGCGGCACTACGACTGCCTGGAGCGGTACCAGCCGATTCTCGTCGGCTTGCGTCGCGTTGCCGGCGGTCTCTCCCTGGCACCGCACCCGGCGCACCTGCTGGCCGAGGCGGGTGGCGCATCGGCGGAGGCCCTGTTCCGCCTGACCGGGCGCAGCAGGATCATCGATTCCTGGATCACGCGAGACGCCCCGGTCGCGATTCACGCGCATTTCGGCAAGTCCGGCGCCCGGATCCTGCCGACTGCTTTGCGGCACGACCTGCCGCTCATCGTCAGCTTCCACGGCGGCGACGCGACCAAGGAGACGCATTTCCGGCCGTTCTGGCGCACGGCGAGCGTCTTCGCGCTGCGTCGCAAGGCATTGGCTCGCCATGCCGCCCTGTTCTTGACTGACAGCGGCTACCTGAGCGAGCGCCTGGCAGCGCGCGGCTTCCCGCCCGACCGCATGCGCGTGCACCATATCGGAATCGACACGTCAGCCTACCGACCGGGACCGGAGGACGCGCGCCGGAGGGAAGTCGTCTTCGTCGGGCGATTCGTGGAGAAAAAGGGGCTGCCGATCTTGATCGAGGCGATGCGCCTAGTGCAGGCGAGCGCGCCGGACATCGCCCTTGTCCTGATCGGCGACGGCCCCGAACGGGCAGCGGTCGAGGCGGCCGCGCGCGACCTCCCAGCGGCGCAGATGCGCGGCTGGCAGTCGCCCGAGGCGGTCCGCGCCGCCGTCGCCGGCGCGATGATCGTCGCAGTGCCCAGCGTGATCGCGCGAAACGGCGACTGCGAGGGCCTGCCGAGCGTGATCTACGAAGCTGCCGCCCTGGCGACGCCGGTCGTCGCGACGCGCCATTCCGGCATCCCGGAGGCCGTGCGCCATGGCGAGACAGGGCTCCTCGTGGCGGAGCGCGACGCGCCCGCCCTTGCTCGGGCCATCCTCGAGCTCGCGCAGAGCCCGGAGGCCCGCGCGCGATTCGGTGCGGCAGCGCGCGCGCTTGCGGAGCGCGATCTCGATGTCGCCGTCCGCGGACGCGCTCTGGAGCGAATGCTCGACGAAGCCATCGCTGCGCATCGTTCCGCCGCACGCCGTGCACCATGAACGGCGGAGCGCGCGAGATCCTCGTCATCCGGCACGGCGCCCTGGGCGACGTGCTGCAGTGCTTCGGCCCCTTCCAGGCGATTCGCGCGCGCCACCCGCATGATCGCCTGACCCTGCTCACCGGCTCGCCATTCAAGGCGATCGCCGAGGCCTCGGGCCTGTTCGACCGGGTCTGGGTCGACGATCGCCCGCCCGCCTGGCGCATCGATTCCTGGCTGCGCCTCGTGCTCCGGCTCCGGGCCGCGCGCGTCGCGCGGGCTTACGACCTGGAGCGGAAGGTCCGCCCGGCGCTGCGCTACCGCATGCTCGCGCGGGGGCGCCGGGGCGAGTGGGCGGGCCCCGCGGGCGGCGGCGCGCCGCGCGGGG